>NZ_JADYXE010000024.1:0-68552 GCF_015864465.1 Pseudoalteromonas sp. SWN29 | reverse complement strand
GCCCAAAAGTAGGACCGTTCGAATTTCAAAAACTCGGTACACCATTAAGTCAAAACATGCTTAACTGAATGGTGTTAACTTTTCAGTGGCTTTTAAAGGTTAATTATTTTACTGGTTATTAATCAGTAACAACCTCAGGGTTGGAAACTAATAACATCCGTCCGCGAGCAGCTAAGTAAGTAGCTACTTGCAACTGCATTTCTGCATTAGCGGCAGCACTGCCTTCAACAGTTGCAGCCTGTGCAGCATCTTGAGCTGGTGTTAATATAGAACCATGATGCCCTTTAGTAAATTTAACTAAATAGCTTGTTGGTGTTTCACTCAATGCTTGCGAAGTACTTACTGTTTCAAGACCCATCAAGTTAGCTAATGGAATTGTGCCAGAAATAGGATTATTAGCTGCCATTGGTGGTATCACTTGGTCAGGCTTGTTATCAACACCATCACCCACAACAACATTTGTATAAACAGGAGTACCTAATGCTTTCACAGTGGCTGCGTAGTTCGTTGGATCGCCACTATCTAGCGCTGTTTGCGCCGCAAAAGCAAACTGTGTAAATACACCTTGAATGTTAGTAAGTTTAGTCGTTTCACCCGCAGTGGTAAGTGATGCAATATATTCGTTGTAACCACATGTCAAGTAAGCTTCCATGTCTGGTATAAATGAGCCACAGTTAAAAACTGCATCTCCTTGTAAGTATGCAGTAAATTCATCAGCTTCTGTTGTACCAGCTTGTGAAAGTACTGAACCTTGAATAAATGGGCCAAACGCAGCGGACTCAAGTAAGAAGCTTGCTATACCGCCGCCACCACTTGCAAGAGCTACCGTGTTTACATTAAATAGCGGATCAAGCGTTTCTGCCATTGGCATATTAGCTTGAGCAATAAATGCAGGGGCTACAATAGAGCCTAATGAATGACCAATGTAAGTTACATCTTTACTGTTAATCGTCGCATCGTTAATAAAGTTTAAGCCTAAACGAAGGCCTAATAAATCAGCAGCCGATTGACGTAAGCTATCACGTGCAACAAGTAATGAACTTAAGTTCATGTAACTAAGCACAGAACCCGTTGTTGCATTAAAATCGTCAGTTCCATCACCATCAACATCTATTCCACGCTCACCGTGGCGAGGATGATCAATTGCAACAGTCGCAAAGCCTTGAATCGAAAGCTGTGCAGTTAATGCAAGCATACTTTCTTTTTGAGTTGTAATACCATGTTGCATAATAACAACAGGCCATCCGCCTTCAGGCATTGCGATAGGATCTAATTCTAACTGCGCACGAACACCATTAATTATAGGTAGAATAGGCTTGGTAACTTGTACTGGTACATTAGCCATGCTTTGTACTTTTGGAATTGTATTATACTTAGTCAAATGACGAGTACTGTCTAGCCCTAAATCACGTAATTTCCCACCACTCAAGGCTGAACATAACCCATCATTTTGGCTAATTGGATCTACAGGGAAAGCATCGCCTGCAATTGCTTTATAGCCAATTATTGCAACTGCGTTATCACACATACCTTGCCAGTATGTGTCGTTCAAATCGCTAATATCAGTACCTGTTGGTGTGCCTAAATACATTGGTAGCATAATGCTACCTTTTTGATACTGCACACCAGAAAACGCAGCTGATACAGTAATACCCTGAGAGGCAAATACTTGTTGTACATTAAGCATTGGCTGCTCAGGTACATTAACCATCGGTGTAGGCAGTGCATCATTTTGCAAACTTGCAGCTAATAATTGCTTAATAGTACCAAGTACTGGCCCTGCTGATTGAATAGTCATTGCACTAGAAAAAATAATATCGTCTTTTGAAATGTCGCCTGAACTTACCACTACATTTTCGTAGCTATTTACAGCACCTTGCAAACCAAGTTGGGCTTCTGTAATTAACGGCGCTTCTTCACTCACAGAGGCATAAGTAGAAGAAGGTTCAATAGAACGACCTAAAGAATCTTTAAGCCCTGTAGTTAATACATTGATGTATGAGCTACCGGCTGTAAATGGTTTTAAAGGAATAATGGCAACGGCATCACCTGAAGCTTGAGTTACAAAGTCAACGCCAAAAGTAAGTTCACCCACTAATTTACAAGCAGTGCCTGCCGCTACAACAGAACATTCTGCGTCAGTTAAGCTTGCACCCATTACGACTTCAAAAATCCTTACTGTACCTGGGGTCCCAGCAGACGCTTCATCTAAACTCACATTTGGTGGGAATGTTAAATCGATTTTATAAGGCACTTGCGAAGACCAGCCATCAAGTGCACCTAGTGCAAGCTGAGGGTTTGCATAAGCCGCACGAGAAATAGACACATTGCTGTCATCTAACTCTCCAGGAATATTAAGTGTACCGTCTTGAGTTCCACTCATTAATAAGTCATTAGGTACCGATAATATACCTGCAGCAGGATCAAATGTAACCGTTGCTGTTGGAATAACTGGTGCTGTGTCATTTTTGACATCAGTTAACGTTTCTCCACCGCCACAACCTGCTAAAGCAGCTGTAACCGAGAGTGAAAGTAGCATTTTTTTCATATTGTTGGCTCCGCACATATTTTATTTTTATAGTGTGTTTAATCAGTGTATTAAGTTAAAACAATGTAATCAGATTATTAATGAGACATTAGACCAGTTAAACTTAACGTAAAGTTTCTATTTTCGCCACCTAATTTTACAATAAATTCGATTACTTCACGTTTTGCTATGTTAAAATCAAAAAAATTATATGAATTGGTACTTTTATGCACACATATCAAGCAGCTGAAAATGCACTTAAAGATAAAGTTATTTTAATAACAGGCGCCGGTGATGGTATTGGCCGAGTAGCAGCAATTACGTATGCAAAATACGGTGCTACGGTTATTTTATTAGGAAAAACAACTAATAAACTTGAATGTGTTTACGATGAAATAGTTAATGCTGGTTACCCTAAACCTGCAATTGTGCCTATGGACTTAAAAGGCGCAACGAAGCAAAACTACCGTGACCTTGCTGCAACAATCGAATATCAGTTTGGCCGCCTTGATGGGTTGCTTAATAATGCAGGTATTTTAGGTTCACTTGGTCCACTTGAACATTTTTGCTCGTCAACGTTCGAAAACATAATGAAAGTAAACGTGACTGCACAAGCTATGATCACTAAAGCACTTTTTCCCGTTCTTCGTAAATCTGATAATGCATCGATAGTATTTACGTCATCAGGTGTAGGCCGCAAAGGTCGTGAATTTTGGGGTCCTTACGCCATATCTAAATTTGCAGTAGAAGGTATGATGCAAACATGGGCATGTGAAGTAGGTAAAACGAATATTCGTATAAACTGTATTAATCCAGGTGCTACTCGCACTTCAATGCGTGCAGCTGCCTATCCTGGCGAGGATAGAGATACTCTGGCTACACCAGAGGATTTAATGCCTACTTACTTATACTTGATGAGCGATGACTCTAGTAAAGTGAATGGCGAATCGTTAGATGCACAAGAAAAAAATAAAAAGTAATTTAAATCTAAAGCCTTATACTCTGTTCTTACGGAAGTTAAGTGAACTTTTATTTGATCCTGTGACAGAGTCTGTATAAATGCCTATCATTAATCCTCACGTAAGTTTTAGGATGGGCGTTTATGGATAAAAGAGAGCTAGAAGCATTTGTTAATTAAAGTAGCTAGATGCATCATTAACTGACTAAAGCGATTTATTTGGCCTTATATATCAATATTGAAAGGTCATAAAGAATTACTCTGCATGTGGATATCAGAAAATGAAGGCATTAAGTTCTGGCTAACTACACTGACTAAATTACAAAGTCGAGGTGTAAATAACCTTCATCATAACTATTGATTGTAGTGAAGGATTTCTTGAAAGATCACAAAATTTAAAACGCATACATCAATCTGAGACTGAAATAATGCGTTACTCGAGCTTAATATATTCTGCTCCGTAGGAATAATAAATACCTATATTAGCGAGCGTATTGGAAAACCTAGATACGTTATTCAAATACATCAAAACATAGAAAAGCGATTTAAAAAACGTAACCTATTTTCGTCTTATGACGTAAGAAGATAAGTAGTTTTTCTTACGATAGAGCGACATCCTAAAAGTGGACGTTGCTGATAAGAAAATGTGAAATGGCTTGAGTCGATTTATTATTAAATTCGAATATTATTTTAAGGACATTATTTATAATGAGCAGTTATACAAAGTATGTTAATTGTTTTTCAGAAATACAGCCCAGCTTTTACTAATAAAAAATTCTCAGGACTTTAGTTCGCTACTACAAAAAATTTACCCTTATGGTATTTTTGTACTGTTATTAGAGTAAATTAACCAACCACAGGAGCCTTTCTTTTTTGAAACTTACGCCGCCCTGAGTTAATGCCCCCTTTCATTTATTTGTACGCTATGTGCAACCCTAATCGCCGTCTGCGCGAGAATCACTGTTATTAAAATAAAATATTCCCCTATACTTTGGGAAACTAACTAATTAGGTTACTTACATGTTTGATCACGTAAAAAGAGATTGGCTCTCTAATATTCGTGGCGATGTGCTTGCTGGTATTGTTGTGGCGCTTGCCCTTATACCTGAAGCTATTGCCTTTTCTATTATTGCGGGTGTTGATCCAAAGGTGGGGTTATACGCCTCATTTTGTATCGCGGTTATTATTGCCTTTGTAGGCGGACGCCCAGGAATGATTTCGGCGGCAACCGGAGCAATGGCGCTGCTAATGGTCACGCTGGTTAAAGACTACGGTCTTGAATATTTACTGGTTGCCACCTTACTTACCGGCGTAATACAAATATTTGCAGGGTTTTTAAAGCTCGGTGAGTTAATGCGGTTTGTATCACGCTCTGTTGTTACTGGGTTTGTAAACGCGCTGGCTATTTTAATATTTATGGCGCAGTTACCAGAGCTGACTAATGTTACTTGGCATGTTTATGCGATGACTGCTGCGGGCTTGGGTATTATTTACTTATTTCCGTATATTCCAACCATTGGCAAAATACTTCCCTCTCCTTTGGTGTGTATTGTTGTTATTACGCTTGTTTCACTGTTTTTAGGGCTTGATATAAGAACCGTTGGCGACATGGGCGAACTGCCTGACACTCTGCCTATATTTTTATGGCCAGACGTACCGCTAACACTCGAAACGCTGCAAATTGTTTTACCGTACTCAATTGGTCTTGCTGTTGTGGGCTTACTTGAGTCAATGATGACCGCCACTATTGTTGATGACTTAACCGATACAACGAGCGATCGTAATAAAGAGTGTAAAGGTCAAGGTATTGCCAATATTGGTGCAGGCTTATTTGGTGGTATGGCGGGTTGCGCCATGATTGGGCAGTCTATCATTAACGTTAAATCGGGCGGTCGTGGTCGGCTCTCAACGTTTATTGCCGGTTTGTTTTTAATCATCATGGTGGTGTTTTTAGATGAATGGCTACGGTTAATTCCTATGGCTGCATTGGTTGCTGTAATGATTATGGTATCGATTGGTACGTTCTCATGGGCATCAGTTAAAGATTTAAAAAAGAACCCGCTTTCATCAAATATAGTGATGATTTCCACCGTTATTGTGGTGGTTGCTACGCATAACTTAGCCATTGGTGTTTTAGTTGGCGTATTGTTAGCAACGTTGTTTTTTGCCAATAAAATTGGCCGCTTTATGGTGGTTAAAACCAATCATGATGAAATCAACGACCAAATAACTTATGAAGTAGTCGGCCAAGTATTTTTTGCCTCTGCGGAGCAATTTATAGCGTCGTTCGATTTTAAAAATGCAGTTGCTAATGTAGTAATAGATTTAACCCATGCACATTTTTGGGATATAACCGGTGTATCGTCTCTCGATAAGGTGGTTATTAAATTTAGGCGTGAAGGCGCAACAGTTGATGTTATTGGTATGAATAGCGCAACCGAAACCGTTGTTGATAAGTTTGGTGTGCACAATAACCCTGAAGAAGTCGAAAAACTACTTGGCGGACATTAAGGAGAATGTAATGACTAAAATAATTACCTGTGTTGATGGCTCAGCCATCACTAAAAATGTAACCGAAGCCGCTATTTGGGCTTCAAAAAAGCTAAATAAACCCATTAGTTTTGTGTATACGCTTGAAAAAGCCCAGCAAACTAATATCGGCAACTACTCTGGCAGCATTGGGATTGGCGCGCATTCTTCGCTGCTTAGTGAAATGGTAGCCCTTGACGAGCAGCGCTGCAAAGTAAGTTTAAAAATGGCTGACGAATTATTAAACTCAGTAAGTGAGCATGCTAAATCGGCAGGCATTACTAATTTTGAGTTAATTAAGCGCCACGGTGATTTGCTCGATACCGTTATCGACTTTAAAGACGACACTCGCCTTATTGTTATTGGCCAAAATGGCACTGGACATAGTAATAGTTTAGCGGTACTTGGCTCACATATAGAAACCCTAATACGCAATGCAACCCAACCTATTTTGCTTGTTCCTGAAACGTTTAAACAACCTACGTCATTTATGATTGCGTACGATGGCCGCGAAACAGCCGATAAAGCGCTACAACAAGTGATTGATGGCGGTTTATTACACGGCTTACATTGTCATTTAGTGAGTATTAAAAACAACGAAGAAGACCTTGAAGAAAAGTTTATTAACGCGCAATACACACTCACCAGTATGGGTTTTAAAGTGTCAGCAAGCTTTTTAGAGGGCAATATTTTTGACTCGTTAATGCAATACAAAGAGCAAAATAATGTAGAACTAATTGTAATGGGTGCGTTTGGGCACTCTAAGCTAAGGCAGTTTTTTGTAGGCAGCAACACCCTTAAAATGCTCGAAAACAGCGATGTGCCTGTGGTTATTTTGAAGTAAAGGTCACTTTTAAGTAAGTAACTGTTTTAAAAATAAATTTAATAGCCCACACCAAAAAGCCTAAAATCACTTAACTGATTTTAGGCTTTTTGTTTTTGGCTAAGCTTAGGTTTTAACTTTAATTTTAGCTTTAAAGTAAGGTTGAGAGTCGCTTTATTTTTTAACTTCAAACTTTTCGAATAAAAACTGAATAAACGACGTCACCTTTTGAGCCACAAATTTTCTATGCGGATAAATAGCAAATAAACCAAACTCAAATGTTTTATAATCCCGCATAACCTGCACAAGCTTACCCGATGCAATATCGTCTCTCACCACTATTTCAGGGATTAAGCCAATACCGCCACCCGCTACAACCACCTCTTTTACAGCTTGTGGATTATTAACCGAAACACGCGAGTTTACGCTTGCCGTTAATGCCTCACCACTTGGTGAAACTAGAGGCCAATGGCGACCTATTTTAAAGTTGCTATCAATCACTGTGGCGTGTTGCTCAAGCTCGCCAACACTTGTAGGTGCGCCAAAACGCTGAATATATTCGGCTGATGCACATAAAATTAAAGGGTAACTGGTAATTTGCCGCGCAATTAAATTAGAGTCAGACACACTGCCAATTCTTATTGCTAAATCAACACCCTCTTCTAGCAAATCAATTGTTTTGTCAGAAAGCACTAAATCAATACTTAAATCGGGATAGCGACTCAATAACTCAGGCATTAACGGCGCTAGGTTTGATTCACCAAACGACACCGGTGCGCTTACCCGAAGCTTGCCGCTAGCAAGCGCTGTTTGACCCGATAAGTTATCGAGCATTTCGCTGTAGCTTTCAATTACAGGCACTACGCTTGCGTAGTAACTTTGCCCCGCTTCGGTAATCGAAATTCTGCGCGTGGAGCGGTTAAATAATCTAACCCCTAGGTCTTGCTCTACAATGCCCACGTATTTACTGACCAGCGCCTTTGAAAGCCCTAGTCTGTCGCCTGCGGCTGTAAAAGAGCCTGTTTCAACAACCGCGATGATTGTTTTAATGCCAATAATAGTATCCATGATTGTCAATATAGCATTGACATTAATTCCTTGCTAGCTCGGTTTTTCAAAACTGACAATAGTGAAAGAATAGCGTTACTAAAAATCACTATTCAAAATTAAAAACAGGACAACCCATGAGCAACCTAACACTATACCGTTTTACTTTATCTGGTCATTCACACCGTGCAGAGCTATTTACGTCACTTTTAAATCTTGATGTAAATATGGTTGATGTTGCACTACAAAACGGCGCACAAAAGCAAGCTGAATTTCTAGAAATGAATATTTTTGGACAAGTACCGGTACTTAAAAATAACGATGACGTTATTAACGATTCAAACGCTATTTTAGTTTACTTAGCGCAAAAATTTGATGCTAACAGAACCTGGTACCCTGAAGACGTAACTGTTCAAACGCAAATTCAGCGCTGGTTGAGTGTTGCTGCGGGGCTTGTGGCTTCAGGCCCTGCTGCAGCGCGTTTAGTTACTGTGTTTGGCGCGCAGCTTGATCATAAAAACGCGATAAACATCGCCCATACATTATTTAAAACAATGGATGCGTATTTACAAAACCGTGAATACTTAGTAGGCACTCAGCCAACTATTGCCGACATTGCCAACTTTTCGTACATAGCACACGCACCAGAGGGCGGCGTATCTCTTAGTGAATACCCTAATATTTTAAGATGGTTAAGCAACGTTCGTAAACTTGACGGCTTTATAGCAATGCCTGAAACAAAAGCAGGTTTACTGGCTTAGTTTTTTAAGTTTTAAATACTGTTTGGAAAGAGGCTATTTAGCCTCTTTTTTGTGTTTGTTTAAGTGATATTTGAGATTCAGTGATAATATTTATTATTGGTAATAGATTTCGCTATTTGCTATTAATAAGGTGTAAATATGAGGGAATGCTATCTGATAAAAAACTAAGCGTTTTATATTAACAATAAACTTATCTATAAATGGATACATTATTATGAATTATATTAATTCAGTCACAGAGCTTTTGGAATTGTCTGAGAGGCTGCCTTCTGATGATTGGTGTGGTGGTTGGTTTTATAGAGGCCAAGCAGACTCCTCTTGGGAACTAGTACCTAAAGCTTACAGAGAGCCTCATTTAAGTAATTTCGAATTTAAATATAAAATGTGGATTAAACAAGCCAGTCGTTTTCAAGAGTTAAACTTTCAAAATGAATTTGAATGTATGGCAATAGCTCAACATCATGGTTTTCCAACAAAGTTTTTAGATTGGTCTTCTAATATATTGGTGGCTGCTTTTTTCGCTTGTTCTGGCGAATTAAATAAAGATGCTAAATTGACGGCTTACTTTCCTACTTGGTATGTAAATGAACCTGAGATGAAAAAGTTCATAGATTACGATGATGTAGTAGCATATCAACCACCACCTATTGCAGATAGAATAAGAGCTCAACTTGGAAACTTCACATATCATCCATCCAGTGATTCAGTAATTAAAAATAGTATTTTTCCTCCCACAAAAAAAGATACATTGCATGAGTGGATTATCCCCAGAGAAAGTAAATCCATTATTTTAAAATCGCTAGATAGGCTAGGAATTAATTTTAAATACATTTATCCAGATATCGATGGATTATCAAAACATTTTTGTTTAATGGATGAAGTAAACAGCACATGCCAAAAATAAATTAAACTTCAAAAACTACAAGCCACTAATTTAAAAGCATTACAACTAATCATCTTAGTCAGTTCATGTGGACTTTGAAATTCGCAACTTAATTGAATGTATAGTCCATATAAAACACTAAAGCTCTAAATCCAGCTCTTCAACGCCTTTAGCAGGTACGGCGCAGCAAATTAGCGCCTGCCCTGCTTCTATTGGGTAGCTTACGTTATTGCGATAAACTACGGCGCCTGCGTTTATTTTTACGGCGCAACTGCCGCAGCTGCCGTTTCGACAGCCAAACTCAGGTTCTAAGCCATGAGCTTCGGCTACATTAAGTATCGTGTTGTCGCCTTTATTCCAGCGTTGTTCAAAGCCCGATTTACTAAATTTAATTACGGTGTTGTCTGCTTCTTCAACGCTAACCTCGTTGCTTTTATTAGGCGCTTCACTTTTGTTAAGTACTTTTCGCTTAATACTGGAGGGTCCAAATGCTTCAGCAAATATGTTTTTATCCTGCACACCGAGCAATAACAGCTCGTTATATACGTGTTGCATAAACGCAGCAGGTCCGCATAAAAAGAACTCGTAATCATCAAGCGGTAAATAATACCTAAACACATCAGCATTTATTCGCCCTTTTAAATCAAAGCTTTCGTCTTTTAAATTAAAGCTCTCATCTTTTACGTTAAAGCCATCGCCTTGTTTTTCACTAAGCTCTGGCTGCGATAAAAGTGAGTAGTAATCAATTGCGCCGCTGCTCGTATCTGCAAGTGTTTTTAGCTCGTTATAAAACGCACGCTGTTGGGCATTTTTAGCACTGTGAAAAATATGCAAAGGGCGTGTATAGTGGGTTCTTAGCCCTTCATTGGCAATGTGTTTAGCCATTGAGATCATAGGTGTAATACCTATTCCGCCACCAATGAGTACCGCAGGTTTGGTACTGGTTGAGTCAATAAAAAACTGCCCTTGTGGGTATTTAGCTAAAATAACGCTCCCTACTTTTACGTTATTATGAAAGTAGTTAGACACCTCGCCATTTAGCTCTTTTTTAATCGATAACCGATAAAATAGTTCATGAGGGCTTGATGAAACCGTGTAGGTTCTAATAACAGGTTTGCTATTACTGTTATTACTACTATTTTTACTTGGTATTTGTACGGTTAAATGCTGCCCAGCTTTAAACGGTAACAAGATTGTATTGTTATAGCCCTCTAAATAAAAAGAGGTAATTACATCACTCTCTTTAATTATTTTAGCCACTTTTAACGGCTGCCAAGTATGTTTGAGATTTTCAGCTTGCTTGTTTTTATCAGCCTCAAGCCACGTGCCCGTCATTTTAGTGTTAGGTGAATAAGCATCAAATTTAGCAGTAAAAGGAAGTAAGTTTTTAAGCCACATTCCTTTAGTAACGGTAAATTTCCAGCCTCGGTCTGCACCAATAAAATCTTTAAGCTCTGGATGCCCGTCCCATAAAATTTCAACGCTGCCGGTAAGCATTAATACATTACCCGTGTCAAAATCAGGAAATAACAAACCTGCTTTTGGGTTTAATAAAAAGTTACCCATGGTATTAAAAAAATTGTTACCTGCGTAATCAGGAATCGTTAATGTATTACCTTCGCGCTTTACAAAACCTGGCATTCCCCCACGGTGAGAAACATCAACACCTTCAATTTTTGGATTGTTTTTTGTGGTTATAAAGCTTGAAACAAAAAATGTATCTGTGGTGTCAATTAACGCAACTGCTGCGTTATCAAGTGTATTAAATTCAACTTTTTGTACCGTATTACTTTTAAGTAAGGGATCTCTATTAAACGTTAAGTCGCGCGTTTGAATATACTGCGGACAATTACCAAAGGATTGATCAACACTAAAACTCACCTTATTATCGCTAATTACCTCACCTACACGCACATTTAAACGGTTACGCCTACGCGTGCTTAGCTCAATGCCTAATAAACCAATTGGCGAGCCGGCAATTTTTAACGTGTTATGTAGAGGGTCGTTTTTATCAACCGCATGGGTCATTAATAACGACGTAGGAGTTGGGGCGCTTAAAAAGCCTGACTGCCCCGAAACAATAGATACCCACACATCTGCGTTTTCATCAACACTGCCTGCAACCACAAACGGTAACTGCTCAAAAAATGCTTGATGCTGCTCTGGCATAAACGAGCGCACAGCACGTTTGCCAAATGTTGCCATTATTTCTCGTTTACCGAGTTTGTCTTGTATTGCCAGCTCGCCTTCATGAAAAGGTGAAGCATCTATTGAGTTTGTGTTAGTCATTTCGCTCGTAATTTGTGTGCGTATTTTATGGGTTAAATTTAACTCAATACACAATAAATGATAATGGGTGTTTTATTGACTGATAATGCACAAAATAATGACAATAGATGACAATACTTGCACCCTATTAGTGCCAGGCGCGCACCAACATATAACAAAACTGGTTTTATCCTCACTCTAAAAACACATTAAATTCCTTTTAAACAATAAGTTATAAAACTGGCTGTGTTTTTGCAAACATTTTATTAACAAGCCCGTTTTACTTACGGCAAAAATTTAGGTTGTGAGCACACTAGCTATTAGCAACCATCGGCAAAGAAGCCCGCACACAGTTATGCATAATGCGTATTTGTGGCGGGCTTTTTTGTTAATTGTATTTAAACCGTCACTTTAAGGAATGCCCTATGCAAACCTCGCAAAAAATACTCATTATTGGTAATGGTATGGTCGGACACCACTTTGTTGAGCAAATGCGCCAAAGCGATGCCAACGCAGACATTACTGTACTTTGCGGAGAAGCAAATCTTGCATACGATCGCGTGTACTTATCAAGTGTATTTGATGGCAAAACAGCTGCCGATTTAGCACTTACCACCCACGACAACTACAAAACACTCAATATTAATGTGCATACAAGCCAGTGGGTTGAAGGCATTGATAGAACTGCAAAGGTAGTTACCACGCTAACAGGTGAACAATACCCGTACGACAAACTTATACTTGCAACCGGTTCGTTTCCGTTTGTGCCGCCTATAAAAGGTAACGACCAACCCCATTGCTTGGTGTATCGCACATTAGAGGATTTAGAACAAATAAAAGCCAGTGCTGCAGTAAGTAAAAGCGGTGTTGTTATTGGTGGTGGTTTGTTGGGGCTTGAAGCCGCAAACGCGATTAAGCAACTAGGGCTTGATACCCACGTAGTTGAATTTGCGCCGCAGCTTATGGCTGTCCAGCTTGATGGACAAGGCGGTACGCTACTAAAAAATAAAATAGAAAAACTTGGCGTTACGGTACATACATCAAAAGCGACCAGCGAAATAGTAAAAGGTGAAACGAGCCGCTTTAGATTAAATTTTTCAGACGAAACATTTTTAGAAACAGACCTAATTTTATTCTCTGCCGGTATTCGCCCGTACGACCAACTCGGTAAAATTGCCGACTTAGAACTGGGTGAGCGCGGCGGTATTATTATTAATAACCAATGCCAAACATCTGATCCTGATATTTTAGCCATTGGCGAATGTGCCCTGTGGGACAAAAAACTATTTGGCTTAGTTGCACCGGGTTACAACATGGCACGCGTTGCAGCGAGCCAATTAAGTGGTGGCGAGCTTGAGTTTTTAGGTGCTGATATGAGCACAAAACTTAAGTTATTAGGCGTAGAAGTAGGCTCAATTGGCGACGCTCATGCCAAAACGCCAGACTGTAAAGAACTTATATACCAAGACGCTATTCGCGGCTGTTATAAAAAAATCATACTAAGTGAAAAAGGCGATAAATTACTGGGCGCTGTACTTGTTGGCGATACCAGCGATTACGATACTTTATTACAGTACATGCTTAACGACATGAACTTACCCGAAAATCCTGAGTGCTTAATTTTGCCAGACAGCGGTGGCGCGCCGTCGTTATCTGGCAGTGCCCTACCCGACACAGCCACTATTTGTTCGTGTCACAATGTGAGTAAAGGCGACATTGTAGGTGCAATTGATGGCGGCTCATGCGATTTAGCATCGGTAAAATCATGCACTAAAGCAGCAAGCGGTTGTGGCGGTTGTGCAGCGTTATTGAAATCTGTTGTTGATAACGAATTAGCGAGCCGTGGAGTTGAAGTTAACAACCATGTATGTGAGCACTTTGCGTATTCACGCCAAGAACTACTGCACATGGTAAAAGTAGAAAGCATTAAAAGCTTTGATGACTTACTAACTAAACACGGCAGCGGTCATGGCTGTGAAATATGTAAACCTGCCATTGGCTCTATTTTAGCCTCAACATGGAACGACTTCATTTTAGAACCCGCCCATGTTGGCCTGCAAGACACTAACGATACGTACCTAGCAAATATGCAAAAAGATGGTTCGTACTCTGTGGTACCGCGTATTGCTGGCGGCGAAATAACGCCCGACAAACTCATTGTAATTGGACAAGTAGCAAAAGATTTTAACCTGTACTGCAAAGTCACTGGCGGTCAGCGTATTGATTTATTTGGTGCACGCTTAGAAGAGCTTCCTGTTATTTGGGAGCGACTTATAGAAGCCGGATTTGAGACCGGTCATGCCTATGGTAAGTCTCTTAGAACAGTTAAATCGTGTGTGGGTAGTACGTGGTGTCGTTATGGTGTGCAAGACAGCGTTGGACACGCAATCGAAATTGAAAACCGCTACAAAGGATTACGTGCACCGCATAAATTTAAAATGGCGGTATCGGGTTGTACCCGCGAATGCGCCGAAGCACAAAGTAAAGATATTGGCATTATAGCTACCGAAAACGGCTGGAACTTATACGTGT
Source organism: Pseudoalteromonas sp. SWN29 (assembly GCF_015864465.1). NCBI lineage: Bacteria > Pseudomonadati > Pseudomonadota > Gammaproteobacteria > Alteromonadales > Pseudoalteromonadaceae > Pseudoalteromonas > Pseudoalteromonas sp. SWN29. Next base: position 54,224 of record NZ_JADYXE010000024.1, on the reverse strand, counting down.
GTGGTAATGGCGGTATGCGCCCTCGCCATGCTGATTTATTTGCGACCGATTTAGACACGCCAACACTGATTAAATACATTGACCGCGTGATTATGTTTTACATTAAAACAGCTGACAAATTACAACGTACGTCGGTATGGATGGAAAATCTTGAAGGCGGTTTAGACTACCTTAAAAGCGTAGTCATTGACGACAGCTTAGGCATTTGCGACGAGCTAGAAGCGCAAATGGAATTAATTACACAAACCTATGCATGTGAGTGGAAAAAAGCAATTGAAAGCCCAGATGCAGCCAAACGATTCCGCCAGTTTGTTAATAGCCCCGAAACCGACGACAACATTTTGTTTGTGCAAGAGCGTAACCAAATTCGCCCTGCAACAGAAGCCGAAAAACGTGAGCAACGTAATACACAAAACCGTATTCCAGTAATGGAAGTTGAAGAGGAGCAAGCTGATGTCTTGGCATAATATTGGAACAATCGATAACCTAGTGGCTAATAGCGGCGTGTGCGCATTAGTTAATAATCAGCAAGTTGCTATTTTTTATATTCCACAAAACCCAACGGCTGTGTTTGCTATTAGCAACTACGACCCTATTGGTAAAGCGAATGTATTATCGCGTGGCATTATTGGCTCTATCGATAATAAATTAGTGGTCGCATCGCCTTTATATAAGCAGCACTTTTGCCTAGAAACAGGTGAATGTTTAGAAGCAGAAGCAATACACTTACCGGTTTTTAATGCAAAAATTGAAGACGGCAGTGTATTTATAAGCTCTGAACCAAAAGTTACAACGGCTGTGGCTTAGGGGAATATTATGAGTGTACTGTCTTATTTTTCGGGTATTGAAAACGTGTGGCTAAATAAGCTTGTTAATAAACTAACAAGCTCAAATAGTCGCAGTGCTAAAAGCGGCAACGTTTATATAATTGGTGCGGGCCCAGGAGACGCAGAGCTAATTACGGTAAAAGCGCAGCGTTTAATTAATACCGCCGATGTTGTTTTATACGATTGGTTAGTAAGCGATGATTTATTAAAAACACTGCCTAAAAAAGCGCAGCGTGTATTTGTAGGTAAACGTGCGGGTAAGCATTCGATGACCCAAGCTAACATTTGCGAACTACTGGTTAAATACGCGCAACAGGGCTTAAACGTAGTGCGTTTAAAAGGCGGCGATCCGAGTATATTTGCACGTATTAACGAAGAAGCTGATGCACTTACCAAGCATAATATTAATTTTGCTATTGTGCCAGGTGTTACAACGGCTTGTGCTACTTCCGCTTATACGGGTATTCCGCTTACAGCAAGAGACGTAGCGCGCAGTGTTACGTTTTTAACGGCGCAGTTTGCCGATCCTAACAAGCAGCCTCATTGGAAAAATTACGCATTTATGCCTGGAAACAACAACCCCACTTTAGTGGTTTATATGGGGCTTTCGCGCTTACAAACGCTAAGCAACGGTTTACAATCAGTGGGCTGGCCAAGTAATACACCCATTGCACTAATCGAAAATGCCACTACTACTAAGCAAAAGGTAATTACCAGTACGCTTGAACTGATAGTAAATGAGCATGCTAAACACAACCTTCAAGGCCCTACCCTAATTATGATTGGTGAAGTGATAAATCATAAAATGGCAATTAGCCCTGAGTTATTAAACAGTATGAATGTTAACGCATGATACAAAATGAATAATGCACTTTTCGCGCTTACTACCTCCCCAGGAGTAGGCGCTTTTTTTGTTTTTAATTTAGGTTCAAGTTGTGTGCAATAACATGCTTTAATGCACCAAATAAGTTAAAAGTAATGGTAAGTTAAATTATAGAAACACAGTGACAAACAAAAATAACACTTTAAGCAATTGTATTAGCTTGATTTTAAATTCAATGATGAAATTTATTAATGATTGGAACAGTGGTTGCACTTTAAAAACAAAAAAGTGTGGAATAATATCAATGGCGACAAACAATCCTCTCACAAAACAGTTTTTATTAGCTGCTAAATATCAAGAAATACACGCGCTAAAGCAATTACAAAACAGTTGTTCCTCGCTCACTAAGTTAGGCGATTTTGTACATCAGTTACAAAAAGAACGCGCAATGAGTAATATATTTTTGGCCTCAAATCGAGAGCGATTTAAAACCCAATTACAAGAACAAATCCCTTTAAGCAACAGCGCACAAACTGCATTTTATGATTCTCTTAAACAAACATTTATAAACGACAACGCCGATACGGGCCATACTCGGTTATTTAATTTAATTACCTACAGCTTACAAGCACTCGATGCATTACCGGTATTGCGCAAGCAAATAGCACAACAAAACATTAGTGCAGTACATGCTACGCAGTCGTTCACGCAGTTAATTGCTAGTTTACTCAATATTATTTTAGAGGCAGCAGATGGCGCAAGCGATCCTAAAATAACGCGTTTGTTAGTCGCATTTTTCAATTTTATGCAAGGTAAAGAGTACGCAGGACAAGAGCGTGCCTGTGGTGCACAAGCATTTGCAGCAAGTAAATTTACCACTGAGCAAAAACAGCAGCTCGCGCACTTTGTACAAGAACAAAACCACAGCTTTGAATTTTTTAATGAATACGCCGATGAGCACCTTTTAAAATGCTTTGCCACACTAACAACGCATCAGGTTAATAATCAGGTGGAGCAACTTAGAAGTTTACTGCAAAAACTCGATGACGAGAATGCTCAACCGCTCTCACAACTGAGCGAAGTATGGTACGAAGTAACCACTACGCGCATAGATATAATGCACAAAATTGAGCAAAACATAGCAGATCAGTTAATTGATACCGCTGCAATGCAAATAGCCTGCGCTCAACGTAGCTTAAATACAAACAAGCAAGTGCTTAACAATATGGCAGAGCAACACATAGCCCCAACTTTTGGGCAATTAGCCATTAAGCAACCAGAGCCAGAAGTAAGCCAAAATATAGCGGCCGATAAGCTCAATAGTAATAAAAGTATGTACGATTTAATTATCGAGCAAAGCCAGCATATAAAACAAATAAACCAAGCGTTACTTGACGCTAAAAAAGTAATTAGTGAGCAAAAGGTAATTCACCAAGCCAAATATATACTTATTGAGCAGTTAAAGCTCACTGAAGAGCAAGCCCATAAACAGCTACAAAAACAAGCAATGGATACGCATAAAACCTTATTTAGCGTAGCGCAAACAATAGTACAAATGAGCGATTAAAAGTGGTGTTCTTATTGGTTTTGATAAGAACACCACCCCGCTTAGTGCTTATTTACTCAGTTATAAGTTGCTCGCCTAGCTTAAGCCTTCTCTGTATTTAAAAAAAAGATTCATAACCTACTGACTACAATAAGGTAAGGCTCTTATGTGGAGTCAATTTATAATGCAAATTATTCAACGCATTCAAAATAATCAACTACAATAAGTTAATCATTTGTTACATCTCATTTTGTTGAGGCGTATTTATTTAATAGTGTTGTAGGATTTTGAATGCCCAATGTAGAGAGTTATATCGCAGATATATCATTAATTGATGAGCAGCAATTAATTACGCCTGTTGATAATGGCATTCAAAAAAACTTAGAGAGTATTGCTGAGCTAATTTTAACTATTTTTGATGCCACCGCATTTTCTATTGTTGCTAACCTCCCTGAACGTATTATTGAGCTATATAAATCCGGTTCAAAAATAACAGTCGCTAAAGAGCAACTATCTGATGACATTTTTAATGAATCGATTATCGAACATGATCCTAAAATATTTAGAGTGGTATCACCTATTATTTTGCCCTCAAACCTTAAATTTGGGTGGTTTATATTTGACCGATCAAGTAATTCACTACTTACAGAAAAAGAAAAATCAATCTTAAATAGTTTACAAAAAAACTTTGTAAATCAGTTAGTCCAACGTAAAAATTCATTAGATAAATTAAACAGTGCTAAGTTTCACTCAACAATTTGCGAGCTAAAAAAAGACGAAACTGAAAAAGATCGCCTAATTAAAAAATTACAAAAAATGAGCGATGAACTTGATGAATTTACCAGTATTGCTTCACATGATCTCAAGTCACCATTAAATGCTATAAAACGTTTATTAGAGTGGGTTTATGATGATTGCAAAGATTTACTCCCGCAGGAGCACCAAGAAAACTTTCAGCTTGTACTCAGCCGTGCCAATAGAATGCAAACACTGCTCGAGGATTTACTAAACTACTCAAGAATAAATAGCTGCGATTCAACTCGTGCAAACATATCTTTAGAAAGTATTTACCATGATGTAGCACAAATTCTAGAAATTCCACAAACTGTAACTGTACATATAAATGCTAACAACAAACTGCTCGATATACCGCTACTCCCTTTTAAAACTGTTTTTCAACACCTTATAAGTAACGCAATAAAGCATAATAATAAAGAGCACCTGGTTATTGATATATCACTTCTACCCTCTGCTCATTATTACATTATTGAAATAAAAGATAATGGCCCAGGGATTGACCCTAAATATTTTTTACTCATATTTAAGTTATTTCAGACATTACAATCTCGAGATGACGTTGAAGGGAGCGGCATTGGACTCTGTATTGCTAATAAGCTCATTATTAATTATGGGGGCAAAATTGAAGTAGCCTCCGATGGAAAGCTTGGCAGTACATTTACTATTTTTTGGCCCAAAGTTTAACTATGAAATTATCAATTATAAACGAGCAAAATTTAGCTGCTTTTAGAAGGAACGTATGAATATCTTAATTGTTGATGATGACTTAGTTGATCGCAAATTAATTAAAAAAATGCTTACTTCAGATGGCTCTCACCATCATGATATAACCGAGGTAACGTGCGTTTGTGAAGGATTAAAAGCAATTGAAAACAACCACTTTGACATAATTTTACTCGATTATAATATGCCTAAAGAAGACGGCATTGAAATGCTAGTTGAAATGCGCTCAAAGCCTAAACTCGGTAACACCGCAATTATTATGATCAGCTCCTCAGAAAACTCAACCTTAGCTATTGAGTGTATAGAAGCAGGCGCTCAAGACTTTTTACCTAAAGGAGATATAACAGGAAGCAGTTTAAATAAAGCCCTTATATATGCCAAAAAACGTTTTGAAGCAGAACAACGTATGCACAACAGTTATCTTGCTGTAAAGCATATGGCTGAGAGGGATCAGCTTACGGGTTTATCTAACCGGTATCATTTTGAAGAAATACTAAAAGTAATGATAGCCAATAATAAACGTGCTAAAAACTGCGTTGCTTTACTTGCTTTAGATTTAGATAACTTCAAAAATATAAATGATACGCTTGGGCATAGTGTCGGCGACGAAATTTTAATACAAACCGTGCAAAGAATTAATAGCTGCCTAAGACAAAACGAAGGGTTTGCTCGATTAGGAGGTGATGAGTTTGCAGTTATAATAGGCGGAATTTGTAATATTAATCAAATAGGTATGATAGCAAATAGAATTTTAGCTGAAGTGTCTAAGCCCTTTTTACATGAAGGTAGAACTTTAAATTGTAGTGTTAGTATAGGAAGTGCTTTATACCCTAATGATGCGACTGAATCACATGAATTGCTCAAATGTGCTGATATTGCAATGTATCGATCTAAGCAAAGTGGTAAAAGCAGAATTAGCTTCTATAAAGAACAATATCAATATGAATTTAGCCGCCGCGTTGATATTCAAAATAGAATAAAAGAACACGTAGAAGAAGAAAACTTTAGATTATTTTATCAACCTGTTTACTGTGCAAAAACACAAATGATGACGGGGGTTGAAGCATTGATCCGTTGGCCAAATACAGAAGTTACTTACACCCCTGATGAATTTATTCCTATTGCTGAAGAGTGTCGCTTAATAGAGCCCCTTGGTAAATGGATAATTGCGACTGCATTAGAGCAATTATCTGCGTGGCAGCAAAGCTATGAAACGCCGTTAACTCTATCTATCAACATTTCACCTATACAACTACAAAAAGAAACTTTAGAAACATATTTATTAAAAACAGTCGAAAAATACAATTTAAAAACCAGTAGCATTATTCTTGAAATAACAGAGACCGCTTTTATGGAAAACAGTAAAGAAGTGATTGATATATTAACTTCTTTATCTGACAAAGGGTTTAGGATTGCCTTGGACGACTTTGGTATGGGCTACTCATCTATATCGCACCTAATATCCTACCCTATTGATATAGTGAAATTAGACAAAAGCATGCAGTCGTTAGATGGCGAAAATAATAAGCGATTAAAAGTAATCGAGAGCTTATCTTTGATGCTTAAAAAATTAGATTTTTCTGTAGTGGCAGAAGGTGTCGAAACTCAAACCCAGCATCAACTATGTAAAAAACTAAACATAGACTACCTGCAGGGTTTTCTATTTTCAAAACCAATACCCGCAGACGAAATTAATGTGTTACTAAATACCTACACAAAACAAATAAGTTAGTATATGAAATGGTAATATATCAGCTATATAGTGGAGCTTTAAAAATGAACTTTAGAATTTTTAAAGCTCATACAAATCAGCTATTTTCGTTTAAATGCTGCCCGATGACAGCCAATATTTTCTCTTTCAAATCTGCCGCTTGAAAGGTGCCTTTTACAAGGTAACCTTTAACAAAATCGTGTGACATTATTATCTTTTTTTCTTCTTCTCTTTCAGATGAGCTAAACATCATAACCACGCATGAGCTGATTTCTATCATCTTTCTTAGTTTAGAAAATTCCTCTAAAAATTGGATCCCATTAACTCTTGGCATATTAATGTCTAAAAATATAAGTATGGGAGGAAATCCATCAGGGTATGCTTTTCTGTTAGCTTCATAATTCTCTAAAAACTCTAATGCTTCTTGACCATCTTTTTTTTCAAAAATTGTAAGCTCTAATTCGGCTTCCTTTATTAGTCTTTTAAGAATGTAGCGATCTACTTCATTGTCATCGACAATTAATATTGGGGGTTTAATTTTTGTCATGTTAGCTTATCCATTGGTATTATTATTTTAAACGCTGTACCTTCAGCAGAACTTTGCAGCGATATTTCACCATTTAAATATTCAATATGTTTTTTAACCAGCGCCATACCTAAACCAGAGCCACTGCTCGTGTCTGCATGAAATCGTTTGAACATATCAAACACTTCACTTTGATGCTTTTGTGGTATTCCAATCCCGTTATCTGTAACAATAATAATAAAATTATCCTGTTCGTTAAAAATATCACAGTGAACAAAAGGTGCATCTTTATTTCTGTCGTAATATTTAAGCCCGTTAGATATCAAGTTTTCGATAATTTGAGCAAAACGTGCTTTTTCGGATTTTATTGGTACAGATAAATTAATAGTTGTTTTAAGCGTACAAGGGTTATCTTGCATGAGCCAAGTAAGTCGCTCTTTCATATCAACAATTAACTGGTTAAAGTCAATTATGTTTCTATCTTCATTACCAATTTCAGCTTTCGCTAACAGTAAGATATCAACAACAAGTGTTTCTAACTTTTCCATTTGTTGATAAATAATCAGCGCATTTTGACTCGCCTCCTCTGTGTCTCCCGCTTTTATATCTTCAATAACAAAATGAGCTAGAGATTTAGCCCCTGACAGGGGTGATTTTAGGTCATGAGATGCCCGGTAAGCAAACTGAGCAAGTTCATCATTTGCTTGCTGCAGAGAAGCCGTTTGGCTGTTTATAATTTCTTTGAGTTCAATACTGTTTTCAATATTTAAAAGATCATTTTTAATACGCTGCCTCGCCGCTATCACTAATGCTTTTAATTCACCCGACGTTTTTATTTCAAGTTCATCATCTAGATTAATATTGCTTTCGGGTTTACTAGATAAAAGCAGGGTTAGATTTCGAATAGAGCTGGATATAGTGCGAGAAAGATACGTTATAAAAATAATATTGAAAAAAGATATGATCAAAACAAGGGGTATTAGCGTCATCAGTATAAACGATACTGTTTTTCTGATTGGTTCTTCAAACAGCTCTGAACTTTTATTAAAGCTATTAAGTGACACATTTAGGTTTAGTAAAAAATCATCTCTGCTCAATTCACCCTTTTTATATTGATCAACTGACAATAAAGCTTTATCTGCAATTTTAATATCGTTTTGACAGATTGTTAGCGTTTGATCTGTGTTAATAGCTTTCATAATGGCGAGATTTAATGGGTTTATTTCGTCAATACACTCAATGGGTAGTTGTCTAATTAACAATATATCTGACTCGATAGTGTTTATATCAATGGGAATATCGTTTTCTATTTTTTTAACTGACTTGGTAAGTTGCTGAGCATATTTTAAGTGAAGAAAATTAAGTTGGTGAAACTTAGCCCCCTTTGCTATTTCAAAAGCTGAATAAATAGTAATACTTACTTCTGCTGCAGTTAAAATGACAATAAGCATCAACTTTCTGGAGATATTCATGTGCGACACCTATTTTTAGCTACTAATTATTATTTTTATGCATAACACTATATTAAATATAGTATTTATAACCTTAGGTATAGCAGATTTATTTTTTTTTACTAGGTAGCCTATAAATTTTGATTTTATTTATAGGATTTAATCACAGCATTAAAAATTGTAATATTCAAAGCTAAATAACAGTACATATTTAGCTTCACTCAATTTTTGATAAAAGCTTCTTTGTTATTTTTTTGCCACTACAAAGCAGACACAGTTAGTATAAATGCTTCTAAAAATGCTGGTGTATTGGCAAATACACCAGCAGCTAAATACAAAATTTTGTTAAGTCATGCATATTTAAAAAGTGTATTAACATGCAACATTTTTTGAATGAAAAATATAAGCTCGTGTGTGGTCGTACACTAGGTTAAAAGTAAAAGCGTAAAGGGTTATAAAAAAAGTTACGCCAATATCCATTATTAATGCTTCCCATAAGCCTACTTTTAAAATGATTGCCATCACGGGAATAGTAAAAACAAGTAACCCGCCTTGAAATAAAAGCACGTGAAAAATACGGAATAATACAGAACGTTGCTCTTTTGCACCGGTAGCTACTTTGTCAAAGCACCAGTTGAAAATAAAGTTCCAACACATAGCAATTGTCGCAACAATTACCATAGTGCCCGATAAAGCCCCAATTGCATGATCTGTAAATAGTGCTAAACCTAAAATTGATAACGATACGGCTAAAATCTCAAACAAAACTGCCTGAAATACTCGCTCTGTTGCCCCCATTTTATCTGTCATAATGTCCTCTTTTATCTATTAATATTTAAGTGTAGTGATAATGACAGGTTTATTTAGTTACAAAAGTTAGCAACTATCACCAATAGTGATAAGATGAGTATATAGTTCTAGATAAAGTAGAATAAAATGTACAGCTTAGAGCAACTAAAAATATTTGTAACCGTAGTAGAAACCGGCTCTTTTTCAGCAACCGGGCGAAAATTAAAGCGTGCGCAGTCGGGTATTAGCCAAGCTATTTCGAACCTTGAAATTGCAATAGATCAAACATTGTTTGACCGTAATAAAAACACCCCCACTTTAACAGAAAGTGGAAAAACCTTGCTACCTGTGGCTTATTCAATACTGCAACAACAAACTTATTTCGATCAAAAAGTTGAGTCTCTTGCTAAAAACAACGAGCAAGACGTAGTAATTGCGATTGACGAGAGTATAAGTAATCACGGAATTTTAAAAATAATAGCCCCACTTGCACAGCAGTACCCTATTACAAACTTTGAGCTAATATCAGCTACTACGTTTGATGTAGAAGAACTTATAAAAACAGGTAAAGCGCAAATAGGCATCATATATAGTGATGGTGAATTAAAGGTAGATATGGACTTTTTTTTGCTAGGCCAAGCTCGATTTTTAACGATTGCGTCACCGCAACATGCGCTTGCTAAACTTAATAAAGTAAATAGCAGTGACTTAAAAGCACATAGGCAATGTGCTCACCGTAGCCTCAATCAATCAGAGTTATGGTTTAGCTATGCTATAAGCGCTAAGGTTTGGTACGCCAATACTCATCAAACACTTATAGATTTGGTAACACAAAATGTGGGCTGGGCGTTGGTGCCTGAGTTGGCAATAAAACAACAACTTAAACAAGGTGACCTTGTTGCTCTTCCTGTAGTACATGAGCAAGGTGGTTGGCTAACGCCTTTAGGCTGTGTGGTATCAAGAAGTAAACCTACAGGCCCAGTTACTGAAAGTTTACTAACCCTTTTACAGCAACATTTTTTAAAAGAAGGTGATTGGAAAGCTAAAGTTTAACAGCACTCACACGGCGTTATATTGCGAGCTTCTTTTTAATCTTAATTTGCCACTCAAGCGCAAGCTCGGGTAGTTCAAGTGCTGCTAGTAATACGCTTTCATAACCTGGGTATTGTTTATCAAAAAACGCCTGAAACAACGTTTTTACTGAAATGTTATGCGTTGCTTTTTTCTCAATGGTCACCGCATCACCTGTTTTAGCAATGCCTTGCTCAAGCACTCTAAAGTAAACACCGGTGTGGTAATACTGAGTAAACAGTTTTAGGCTTTGTTTATTATCAAGCGCAATAGCCAATTTAAAACACGGCACACGCGGCTGGCTTACTTCAAGTAATGCAGTACCAATTCGAATATGGTCACCTATGTGTATATTCGTTTCATCAAGGTCAGAAATAGTGAAGTTTTCGCCAAATATGCCGCTACTTAAGTTCTCGTTTTCAAGAGCCTTCTGCCAGTACTCATAATGATTTTGCGAAAACGCATATACTGCTTTATCCGCCCCGCCGTGGTTAACTAAATCAGCTTGTTCGTCACCTATAACATTTAGCTTTTCAATCGCTACAGGCTCACTCGTTGGGGTTTTAAATATGCCGGTTTTAACCTCTTTGCCGTTATATATAATGGTTTTTATTTTAGAGATATTAGTAGAGATAATTTTCATATAAAACCTTTAATGAATACTTTAAATAGCCTAAAAATATATTACTACCTAAACCCTCCGTTTTATAGCGATTAGGAAGAGCTCAACACTAAATACAGCAGCACACTAACAGGTAAGCTCATAATAAATACATAGCCATAAAAAAAGGCGATGCCACCCGCTGAGGTATTATCTACGTCACTGCTTACAATAGCGCCACCTATAGGAATAAGTAGAAATATATTAATAAGTGTACATAAAATAAATGCATCCCCAAATGCAGGAATAACTGACGCAGCAACGCACAAAGCTAGCACGAGCATATTACTCAATCCATCTTTTATTTTTCGTTTTCTTTCAATGACCTTTATAATTAAAGCACTAAAAATCAACCTCAGAAAATAAAGTGAAGGCCAAAATTTTTCATAACCGTTTTCAACTATAAAGTGACCAACTAACCAGTCGAAAAAACCTGCTATCAAAAGAAATGAAACTATTGACGTTAGGATAGCGCTAGTATTTATTTTTCTAGCTATTACATACCTAAAATTTAGCAACAATGATAAAACAAGTGACACTACAGTAACAATAAACAGTAAAACGAATGCATTCCAAAAACCTTCTGCGGATAGATATGCAAGACTTGGCGTAACACCTAACGCAAATTGATTAATTGGCTTATTTTCTGATGAATATTTTGCTTTGGCATACAAAGCAAAGTAAATACAGAACGGTTGTAAAAAAATAGCTAATAGTAAGAGAGTGTAAATTTTCATCATTCATCCTTGATGACAAACTGAACAATTTTTATAAGTCGCTAATATATAATAAAGTTAAAATTAGAAACACTACAAAAATGGGAGTAAGTATATAAAAAAGAATATTTGATATGATTTTGTATTTTTCTCTGAAGCTAAGCAAGCTATTGTACTGCGCCCTAAAAAATGGAAAAGTAAAAAAAGATCTAAAAATAAACCATAATACTAAGCTGCAGTGCAATTTTATTTCAAACCAAAACTGTTCAGGCTCAATATTTATAGAGTGACCAGCAGTGCTTTTTCCACCTATCGACCAGCCTGTTATGAGCTCTAACATAATAGCTAAAATTAATAGAGCCGCTACCCAAAGTGCAGCGGACTCTAATGACTCTCTTTTTGAGATAAATTTTGAACGCATCTTTATTCACACATTACATTTATGGCTACTTTTGCCACTTGCCCAGCGCTTGTTTGTCACTTTGTTTAAATTCAACCCAATTAGATGAGTCTTTAAAGTGTTCTTTTTTCCAAAACGTGGCGTGGTTTTTTAAATAATCCATTATAAATTGTGCGCCTTCGAACGCGGCTTGTCGATGGCGGCTGGTCACGCCTACAAATACAATTTGCTCGCCAAGTGCTAAGTAACCAACGCGATGAATAATGCATATTCTCGCCAGTTGCCAGCGAGTTTGTGCTTGCTCTGCAATAGATTGAAGAAGTTGCTCGGTCATACCAGGGTAGTGCTCAAGCTCAAGTGCAATAACGTTATCGCCACTGCTGAACTCTCTTACCAATCCTGTAAAGGTGACAACAGCGCCATCGCTTTTATTATTACTACAAAGCGTATTGTGCTCGTCACCTACATTAAAATCATCGGTTTGTACTTGAATATGTATGCTCATTAGCCACCTGTAACCGGCGGGAAAAAGGCAAGCTCATCCCCTGCTTTCACTATTTCGTTGCTTGATGACATAGTTTGGTTAAGCGCTGCAAGTAGCTCACGCTCTTCAAGCCACGGTTGCCAATGCGGGTATTGGCTAACTAATCTTAATTTAAGCTCTGAAATACTAAGCGGCTGCGTAATCTCAAGGCTTAATTTACTGCACTTTAACCGCTCTTTTAGTTGCCCAAAAAACAATAACTCTACTTTTCCGGCGCTAGATATAGCATCGTTTGGATTAATCGCGTTGCCAACTGCCATTTTTGCCCCCAGCTTTTTGAGTAACGCGCATGCCGCTAATTTCCATTAGTGGGTCGGCTGCTTTACACATATCAAACAAAGTAAGCGCAGCAACAGATACCGCCGTTAGCGCTTCCATTTCGACCCCGGTTTTACCGGCAAGTTTGCAGTAGCTGGTTATTTTAATTTGGCTGTTTGCTTCATCAAGTTCAAAATCAACAGCGACTTTAGTAAGTGCAAGCGGATGACAAAGCGGAATTAAATCGGCGCACTTTTTAGCGCCTTGAATACCCGCAATACGTGCCACTCCTAACACATCGCCTTTTTTGTTTTGATTAAGCATTACTTGCTCAAAGGCAAGCTTACTCATGCTAATAAAAGCTTCAGCTGAGGCATCGCGCAGGGTTACGTCTTTGAGCGATACATCAACCATATTCGCTTGGCCGTTTTCGTCAACGTGGCTTAACATACTATTGCTCACGCGATTCACACTTTTTACCAATGGTAATGTGCGGTGCAAAGTTACACGGTTTATGCATTGAGTTAAGTTGATCTTTTATAATGCCTGTCCACGCTGTTTTACATGCGCCTGTAGAGCCTGGCATACAAAAAATAACCGTGTTGTTAGCAAGTCCTGCCAGTGCACGTGATTGAATAGTTGAGTTACCAATTTCACCGTACGATATATGTCTAAATAACTCGCCAAAGCCGTCTACGCTTTTATCAAACAGCGGCGCAAATGCCTCAGGTGTTGAATCACGTTCGGTAAATCCTGTACCACCAGTCACTAAAATAGCGTGAATGGTGTCGTCGGCTATCCACTGCGATGCAATAGCGCGCATTTGGTAAACATCATCTTTTACAATTTCTTTATCCGCTAAGTGATGACCCGCCTCAGTTAGCGCTTTAATTAAGTAATGACCAGAAGTATCGGTAATCGCATCGCGCGTGTCGCTTACTGTAAGTACGGCAATGTTTAAAGGTATTTGTGTATCGCTTGTGTGGCTCATAATGTTCTTCTCAATTGGTTAATGCTTAGGTCAAAATGCTCATTTACAGCTTTAAATTGCGCCGGTGTATTGGTGTTTATTAATGCATGCGCTTTATTACATAAAAGCGTTTGCACACCAATGCTTTGGGTAAACTGTTTTATTGATTTATGACTGTTTGCGTTTGTGAGTATGTGTTTTAAATGATTTTTTACACTGCTTGTATTACGAATATACAGCGGTAGCGGTTCATTTTCAAAGTGCCAAGCATGTATTTGTGACTGATTTAATTGATTGCTCACACTTTGTACGTTATTTGACTGAGAAGCCAGCACTATTGTGCTTAACAAACTCCTCGTAAGTAGAGGCATATCTACCGCAGTAATAAGTAAATCGTGCTCGGTGGCTATTAATGTTGAGTAAATTCCGCCAAGGGGTCCACTATTTGGGTATATATCTTTAACGTACTTTTCTGAGGGATAATCACTCGGTGAATAATGGTTCAATGACTTGACTGGATTTGTAACGTTGCGGCTTACCAATATGTTTTTAGCGCCTACCTCTTTTAATAAATCACACGCATTTTGCAATAGCGTTTTATTTTTTAAAACTAAATCGGCTTTGTCTGTGCCCATTCTTGATGACTTACCACCAGCAAGCACAACACCTGTAAAATCTCGCTTAACTTTTATATTAGCTTTTATATTAGCTTTTATATGAGTATTCACATCAGCTCCCATATTAGCCGCCTAACATGGCTAAGTGAGTTGTCGCACCTGTTAGACGCTTATCTAGCTCATGGCTTATTTCTTTATTGCCCATAGCGGCTCGAATTGCCTTTACGGTCGCTGCAGTATCATCCTCGTTTAGCAGTTCGCGTAAATCTATACCTTGCTCGGCAAACAAGCATAAGTGTAATTTACCCAGCGCCGACACCCTTAAGCGATTACAGCTTTTACAAAAGTCTTTACTGTACGGCATTATTAAACCAATACGACCATCGTAATCAGGATGACAAAATTCCTCAGCGGGTCCGTTTAATTTACCCCTAACTACTTGTAACCAACCTTGGTCGAGTAATTGGGCTTTAACCGTTTGCCCACTTAAGTGGTTTTCTTCAAAAAAGGTGGCGCCGTCACCGGTTTCCATTAATTCTATAAAGCGTACCGTAACTTTGTGGTGCTTTACCCACGCTAAAAAATCCTTCAATTGGTTTTTATTAAACTGCTTCGCAAGCACTGCATTTATTTTTATGTCTTTTATGCCCAGCTCTACCGCGCGTTCAATCCCTTTTAAAATAAGGTTAAGTTTGTCGTGCCCTGTTATGAGTTTAAACATACTCGGATTTAAACTATCAATACTGACATTAAGCGCATCAAGCCCTGCTTCAGCAAATTCATCAATTTTCTTTAATAAATTAAATCCGTTTGTAGTAATAGCTACTTTTTCTATGCCGGGCGTGTTTTTACAAAGCTTTATAATATCGGTTACGTCGTTTCGCAAGCATGGTTCGCCACCTGTAATACGCACTTTTTTAGTACCAAGCTCTGCAAACGCATTTACTAACGTGCTAATTTCGTTTTTATTTAAAAAATTACGCGGCGTATCGCACTGATACCCGTTTGGTAAACAATAACTACAACTAAAATTACATACATCGGTTATTGAGAGGCGCAAATAGTTAAACTGCCGACCAAATTGATCATTAAGCATATGCTTCCTTTTTTCTTTACATTACAACCGCAACATCAATGCTGCTAGATCCTGCTTTGTAATGTTGTTTTATTAATTGGCTTAATTGTGTTTTACACGAACCGCAATTCGTTCCACATTTAAGTTCAGAACCCAATTGCTCGACTGTGTTTGCACCGTTTTTAATGGCGTTTATAATTGGCTGCTCTCTTACTTTAAAGCAGCTACACACTTGCGCACCTTGGGTAAATTCTTCATCGGGAGTTGCATAGAGCAGTGACTGTAATTGGGTAAAAGTCAGTAACGGCTCTGCAAATAGGTGATTTATCCATTCGAGTGATATTTCTTTTTGCTCGTTAGAAATAACACCAACAAACGCTAATTGATCGTTTTGAATACATTGCACGTGCATGGCTTTTGCCGTACTCATAGCCGACCACTGCCCTTGTAGACCAGTTAAGGTTTGGCAGTAATACAGTAAATCACTTTGTGGCTCATTAAGCGCTAATTGATAATTAAAGCAATTACTTGCATTAACTTTGAGCCAAAAATCACTATTTACAATAAGCTCGTTTTTAGAAAACAGCTGCATATATTGCACAAAGGGTGCTTTAACTATATTAACAGCGCCGTGTTTGCACTCAGCCTGACCAGATAGAGGGTCAACTACCGATTGATACAACCCACTTACTGTTGCTGATGATGCAAATTGCTTGTTCCAATGAATAGGCATAAAGCATTCACCTTTTCGCACGGCATCGGTTACTTTTGCATGCGCGGTAACCTGCCCAGTTTGGGCAATCGCACTTATTAAATCGTTTTGTTTAATTGCTAATTTACTGGCATCAAGCGGATTAATTTCAATGTACGGGCGTGTAATATGCGATGAAAGCGCAGTGCTTTTACCCGTGCGGCTCATGGTATGCCATTGGTCTCGTATACGCCCTGAGTTCATTACAAACGGATAATCGCTTGATGTTTTTTGTACCGGTAATTGTGGCGTTATGGGTATAAAGCGCGCTTTTTTATCAGCGGTGCTAAATTGGTTATCTGTAAAAACCTGACCATTTTTATAAGGCTGATTTTTAACAACAGGCCACATAATGGGTTTTAAATTATCATACTGATTTTGTGTGAGCCCAACTAAACCAGAGAGATTTAATAATCGGCTGCCGTTATTTTCAAAGTCGGTTAATTGTGCCCATTCTTCAAAAATGCCACTTGGGTCTGTAAAATCAAACCCTTCAAAGCCCATTTTTTTAGCGACTTCGCACATAATTTGCCAATCGTTTTTAGCTCCCGAATAAGGTGCTAATAAAGGGCGCTGCCTTGATATTCTGCGCTCTGAGTTAGTTACTGTACCGTTTTTTTCGCCCCATCCGGTTGATGGAAAAGCAACATTGGCAAACTTTAACGTATCACTTTTTGCAATACAGTCAGATACAACCACCAGCTCGCAGTTCTCTAATGCTTTTTTAATTGCGGCGTTGTTGGGCAAGCTCACCATTGGGTTTGTTGCCATTATCCACACTGCTTTTATTTTGCCTGCGGCTATTTGATCAAACATATCGATGGCATTGCTGCCTGCTTTTTTAGCAATAGTTGGCGAGAGCCAAAAACGTTGCACAAGTGATTGATGCTCTGCGTTTTCAATATCTAAATGCGCCGCTAACTGATTAGCCAAACCACCTACTTCGCGCCCGCCCATCGCATTGGGTTGCCCAGTAATCGAAAACGGACCGCTACCTGGCTTAAGTAATTTACCTGAGGCTAAATGCGCATTAATAATGGCGTTGCATTTATCTACACCCGAACTTGACTGATTTATACCCATTGAATAAAAGCTAATCGCACTTGGGCTGTTAGCAAATAGCGCGTAAAACTCAGTGACTTGCTCAATTGCTATATCGCAAAAGTCGCTAACTGCCTCACAGCTCCATTTTGTTGCCTCTTGCAGTGCGCTTTCAAAGCCGTTTGTGTGCTGAGCAATAAATTGCGTGTCGAGGTGGTTATACTCATTTAAATAATTAAGCAAACCGTTATAAAGCGCAGCGTCACTACCTGGTTTTATATTTAAAAATGTGTCGGCAAGCTCAGCGGTGTCGGTTTTACGCGGATCAATAACCACCACTTTCATATTTGGGTTAAGTTGCTTTGCACGCTCCATTCGCTGATACAAAACAGGATGAGTCCATGCGGCATTAGAGCCAATTAAAATAAGTAACTCAGTTTGCTCTAAATCCTCGTAGGTACACGGCACTACGTCTTCACCAAAAGCGCGTTTATAACCAGCCACAGCAGATGACATACACAGGCGCGAATTTGTATCAATATTGCCTGAGCCTATGTAGCCTTTCATTAATTTATTAGCGATGTAGTAATCTTCAGTAAGTAACTGCCCCGATACATAAAAAGCCACCGCATCGGGTCCGTGCTTTTGTATTATGTCGTTAAATTTATTGGCAACGTGGTCGGTTGCTTCATCCCACGTAACGGATTGGTTATTAATAAGAGGCGACGTTAAGCGATTATCACTGCCTGTTGTGTCAAGCAAATGCGTGCCTTTTACACATAAACGACCAAAGTTTGCGGGATGCTCTCGCATGCCTTCAAGCTTGGTTGGCACATTATTAAAAAGTGAAATATCAACACCACACCCTACACCACAGTAAGCACATGTTGTTTGTTTTAAACTCGTTTTATTTATAGTTGGTGACGTGTTTGCGGTTGCCATACTGCTCTCTTTTAGTGTGCTTTAATTTATGCGGGCTGTTTTACAGGCTCATTAAGGGTAACTACGTTAATAGTGTTACTTGCTTTAGCGAGTGCGCTGCTTATTACGTTTTGAACGAGTTTTTCACAACCACCACAGCCTGTACTGGCTTTGGTGCTTTGCTGCACACTTGCCAAATCTATGCAGCCTTTAGCGACTGTTTGTTCAATGGTGTGTTTAGTTACTTTATGACAAGCGCAAATAATGGCGTCATCAGGCAAGTCATCGGCGCTTAGCTCTGCTATGTCGCCAGCAAGGGGCATAATGAGCGCTTCTGGGGCGGTGGTAAGTTCAATGTCGTTTAAATGATATTGCAGTAAATTATCGTAATCGCTGGTATCGCCAACAAGCACGGCGCCAATCAGCTTATTACTTTGTGAATTAGTGACTACTTTTTTATAAATACCATTGGGTTGATCTTCAAAATAATAGCTTATTGCACCTTCGCTGCGTGCATGTGCATCGCCAATAGAGCCTACTTCAACACCCATTAATTTAAGCTTGGTGCTCATATCGGCACCACTGAACTCATCGGCTTTATTGTCTAAGCCATTACTTTGCAAGGAACCTTGCTGGGTCTGTTGTAAAATATGCCCAACTGCAATTTTAGCCATGGCGTAACCGGGTGCCACTAAGCCAAAAATAAAATTATTCCACAGTGCACATTCACCAATTGCGTATATGTTTTTATCGCTCGTTTGGCAGTGGTTATTAATTACAATACCGCCGCGCTCGCCTAACTCTAAATTAAACTCGCGGGCTAAATTATCATAAGGGCGAATACCTGCTGAGAATACAATCATATCGGTTTCAAGGGTTTTGCCGCCTTTAAAACACATTTTGTAACGGCAACTTTCACCTTCTACTATTTCCTCAGTCGCCACTGACGTATGTACAGTAACGCCCAAATCTGTAATTTTGTTTTTTAGTAACCGACCGCCCCCCGCATCAACTTGTACACCCATAAGTTGCGGTGCAAATTCTATTACGTGAGTCTGTAAACCCAATTGCTTTAATGCGTTTGCAGCCTCAAGACCCAGTAAACCGCCACCAATTACCACGCCTACTTTACTACCGTGGGCTGAGTTTTTTATTGCGTGTAAATCGTTAATGGTTCGATAAACAAGGCAATGCTCACGATCTTTACCCGGTATAGGAGGTACAAATGGAAATGAACCTGTAGCAAGCACAAGCTTGTCGTATTCAAACGACTCCCCTTTAGCGGTCGTTACAGTTTGCGCATCACGATTTATGTCAACCACTTTAGAATGAGTATGAAAGCGTACTTGCCAATCGTCATAGGTTTTATTGCATGTAAGTGCGAGGTCGTCTGCGGTTTTGCCTTTAAAAAAAGAGGATAGTTGCACGCGGTCATACGCTAAACGGTCTTCACCGCTCAATACGGTAATTTCAAATTGCTCATCAGCTTGATTTTGAGAAACCAGCTGCTGCACAAAATGGTGCCCCACCATTCCGTTTCCTACCACTACAACACGCTGCTTGCTTAGCATTTACTCACCTTAAAATGATATCTACTTTAGTAATTGACTAAAATTGAAATCGAATGATTTGTTATAGGATTGTTATAGCAATATGTAAGCCAAATATATAAGCATTTAAAATCAGCAAGTTGCCTAAATTGGTGCAGGGGTGAAAAGCATAAAGCTCAACAAGATGGTGCAATTGCACCATCTTGTGTCGCTATAAATTACAAGTGAATATTAGAAGATAAAGAGGATTAAAATTTAGCGCTCATCCATACCCACAATTTTTGAGTATCGACTTTATTAGCAGCGGTATCGCCCGCTGAGTAATCAGCGTATTTAACACCCACTGCGTATTGTTTATTAATAGGTTTAACGTATTGTACGTTTAGTTCAGTACCTAAATCGTCAACCCCATTTGATTGCTCATTAGCATCAAAACTGTGATAAGCCACCAGCCATTTTCCGTCAAACGCTTTACCATTTAAGCTTATGTAAGTGTCGTCCAAGCCTTGTGCGGGTGTATTTAAAAATGTATCTGCCCAACCATTAAATTTATGTAACGTGGCAAGCGGTGTTTCAAACCCGTAATCGCCATTATCAGAGCCAAGTGACTCTATGCCAACTTTTAATGTTACTGTTTTTATACCCAAACCATTTAAATCAACAGCGCCTTCAAGTGCATAGTAATCGGCATCAAAATCACTCACGCTTGTTGAGGCAGACTGCGTTGCATACTCCGCTTTGTAATAAAATTTTATGTCGTTTAGGGTTTTATTACCGTTAAAAGAGACGCCATAAGTGTCTAAACTGTCGTCTTGTAGTGCATCGTCACTTAATAAGTAACTGTATAAAACCACTTTACCGTAGTCTGTTTTAAAGCTTGCATTAATAAGATGATCGGACGATTTAATGTCTTTATCGTCAGCAAATATGCGGTTACGCTTATTTAAATAACTGTATTGTAAATCTATGTTATTAAATGCGTAATTAATGGTTGCTGCATCAAAGGTTTGTCTGTCTTGGCGCCAACCTACGTGCCCAACAAAACGCTGCCCATCAAGGGCTATTACTTGGCGTCCTACTTTTAGCGATAGACCATCGCGGGCATATTTAACAAAACCTTGGTCTATCTCAGTGCTTTCTGGGTCTGCAATAACAGAATAATTAGTGTTTTTCCCCACCGTATTGTTGTAATCATCTACGCCCAATAGGCTGCGAGTGTCTTCTACTTCAATAACGGCTGAAAAACCATTAACCTCATCTGTTTGATGCATTAAGCGAGTTCTAAGTGTTAAGCCGCTTGCATCTTTTAAAGCATTATCTTGATCAACGCTTTCAAAACGCAGTCTAAAATCAAGATCAGTTTGCGAAGCTTGGCTTATTGAAGGCGCAGTGAAGCAACCCAGTATAAAAATAATAGGTAAGCTGTTCTTATAGTTAAGCATTTTGGTTCTCTAAGTTTTAATTATTAATACACATACCAAAGCAATAAATAAACACAGCGAAATACATTTCCACACCATAACTGGATCGCGTTTCATTATTGAACTTTTATTAGCGGTACTTTCTAAATAAGGATTAGGTTTGTTGATATCGTTTATAAACTCAGAAAAAGCTTGGTATCTGAGCTCTGGTTTAGGGGCAAGCGCCTTCATAAGGGCTTGATCTAACCAAAACGGAATATCGGCTCTGTATTTACGAATACTTGTGTAGTGCCAATGGCTGTAATCTTTTGGCGCTACGTGGTTAAGTGGCAGTGGTTTATAAGGCAATTTTGAGCACAATAACTCGTATGCAATAACGCCAAGTGAAAACAAATCACTTTTAAAATCGGCGTGCATAGTAATAAGTGTTTCGGGTGCGGTGTAGTCGGCAGTGCCTTGCGGGCAATCATCCGCAATTTGTTTAACCGACTCGTCCATAGCCGCAACACTTACGGTGCCGTAATCAATGAGCGTTACTTTACCGTGCGC
Organism: Pseudoalteromonas sp. SWN29; assembly: GCF_015864465.1. Taxonomy (NCBI): domain Bacteria; kingdom Pseudomonadati; phylum Pseudomonadota; class Gammaproteobacteria; order Alteromonadales; family Pseudoalteromonadaceae; genus Pseudoalteromonas; species Pseudoalteromonas sp. SWN29. The sequence continues at coordinate 32,485 of NZ_JADYXE010000024.1, read as the reverse complement.
ATCTATCATTACGTTATCAAGTTTTAAATCGCGATGCACCATATCGAGTCGCTGAAACGCCCTTAGTGCATGTACTATTTGTTCAATAATACTGCGTACTTGGGTTATTTCTGGGTGCGGGACGTCGTGCTTCCAATCACTGAGTGTTTGCCCGTCCATGTACTCACAAATATGATACAAAAAACGACTTTGCGATTGCGTACTCAGTACTTTCATCACATTTAAATGGTTTATGCGTTGCCCTACCCAGCCTTCTCTTATAAAGCCTTGAAGATAGTGCACATCGTCTTCAAAATTAACCGAAGGTGCTTTTAAAACCACTGGCGGTATATCGGGCGCTTGTTGCACTAAATAAATATGCGAGCGACTACTGGCATGCAATTTACGGATAACCGTGTAGTCATCAATTTTTTGTCCAACATTAAGCGCAGGTGGAATTTTTCGTCGTGTTAGCGAATGATAAAGCTCATCTAACTTTTGCTCGGCAATATTTTCTACTTTTACAAGCAAACAACTTACGTTGTCGTCACTACCTCGCGCTAATGCAAGTTCGGTAATTGCTTTAGCTGCATTTTCTAAATTAGTGTGATCTAAATTAACGTGTTCATTAATTAATTTAGCTATATCACTACTTGGGAGCACATCGTGTACACCATCGCAGGTTAATATATAAATATCGTCTGCTTTTAGGTCAACTTCGTATACATCTATTTCTTGATGAAGTTGTGCGCCAAGTGCACGTGTTAGCGTATCATTTACTTTGTGATCCCGTGTTATTGCCTCTATTTTATTTCCTCGTAGGCGGGTAATACGCGTATCACCTAAGTGAAATATATAACCCGTTGCCGACTTTAAAATAAGTGCTGTAAAAGTGGTCATCCAATCGGCTTGGCGTTGACCAAGGTGATTGTAATTAACTGATTGCGAATAAAGCCACTGATTTAAACTTGCTAACACCTTCGACACTGACTTTTTAACCGCCCAACTTTCGGGGGTATTTAAATACTCATTTATAAAATGAGTAACCGAAAGTTGAGACGCTTGTTTCGCATTTTTTGCTGATGAACACCCATCGGCTAAGCAGGCAATAACGCCTTTAGACTCTTTTTCTTGCGCTTTGGTATTAAGAGCAGCAAACGCATCTTGGTTTTCTGCTTTTAACCCTTTAGCACTGTGCCCGCCAAATGAAACGTTGAGTTCATTTTTTAGCGCTTTAGCGTGGAGTGTTTCATCAAACATAGTCAATAATGCCTTAAGTCACTGAAATAAGTTCAACGGTGCCGTCTTCATTTACTTCGGTAATATGGCCATCAGGTTCTTTCATAAAAAACAGTGCGCCCAAGCCAAGTAATGCACTACCCGCAATAATGAAAAAGAAGGTTTGATAATCAACAAGTGACAATGCCGTTAAGTAAACTACTGCACCAACATTACCGTATGCGCCTGTCATACCTGCAATTTGCCCTGTTAAACGACGCTTAATTAGTGGTACTGCGGCAAATACAGCGCCTTCACCAGCTTGCACAAAGAACGAACATGCCATAGCAGCTACTACAGCAAGCCATAAAGGCCACGATGCATCAACCAAGCCCATTACAAAATAACCAACAGCAAGACCCATCGTAAGTACAATAAGTGTTATACGACGACCTAATTTATCTGAAATCCAACCGCCACCAGGGCGAGATGCTAAGTTCATGAATGCATAAGCAGAGGCTAGAATACCGGCATACACCATATCAAGCGCAAACACATCCATAAAAAACAGCGGCAACATAGAGACAACCGCAAGCTCAGAACCAAAAGTTGTAAAATATAAAATATTTAAAACAGCCACTTGCTTAAACTCATAACGATGCGACTCAGGTACTGGCTCTTTAAAAATATGACCATTTACGTCAAAGGTTTTATACACTTCGTAAATATAAAGTAGGACTAAAAAAGCATACACAGCAAGTACAAAATTAGCCGAAATTAGGTTAGCTCCAGTTGGCGAAAGCTTCCAAGTAAGTAGTGCTAATGCGCCGTACATAGGGATTTTCATAATAAGCAGTAATACAAAGTCGCCTTTACTGGTAACTTCCATTGCGCCTACTTTTTTAGGTTTAAAGTAAGTACCGCCTTTTGGCGTATCGGTTACATTTAAATACCAAATAACACCAAATATAACGCTTAATACACCGGTTAAACCTACTGCATAACGCCAACCGTCTTCGCCACCAAACATTAGTGCAATAATTGGTAGTAACATAGCCGCTGCTGCAGAGCCAAAATTACCCCAACCGCCATAAATGCCTTCAGCTATACCCAACTCATTAGCAGGAAACCATTCACTCACCATACGAATGCCCACAACAAAGCCAGCACCAATAAAGCCTAAAGCAAAACGCGCTATTGCGGCTTGCTCAAATGTGGTTGCCATAGCAAACATAAAACATGGAATACTACAGCTAATAAGTAGTGCCGCATAAACAATACGGGGACCAAATTTATCGGTTAGCATACCCACCACAACACGCGCTGGAATAGTTAACGCTACATTTAAAATTAGTAATGTTTTAACTTGTGCCATGGTGATCCCAAGTGAACCCGCTATGGCACCTAATAAAGGAGCATGGTTAAACCATACAAAAAATGACACAAAAAAGACCATCCAACTCAGATGCAATACTTTCATTTTTCCGCTAAACGATATTAGGTTAAACCCAGAACTCGGTTGCATGTTTATTTTCCTCGTAAACGTATTATTGTTTTATTAATGCCCCACCCTTTTATATGAGTAGCAGCCCAATGTTTGTTAAATTTAAGTTAACCCGATATAGCAATTACTGAGCCACTAATTAAAAACCATAAATTTCATATGGTTACATGCAACAGTTGTTTTTATACGTTATAGTTGCACTATATGAGTGAAGGGCTCTGGGTTGTTAGAGTGCAAATAAAAAGCGTTACTACTTGCTCTTGGATTTAACAACTTGGTATTGTTCAAAAAAAGTATGAGAAGTTTGAAAATGCAAAAAACACCATTAACTTACCAGCAGCAACTGCGCTATTCTCGGCACATTATGCTGCCGCAGCTTGATATAGACGGACAAGAGCGACTATGGCAATCGCATGCTTTAATTATTGGTGTGGGTGGGCTTGGGTGTGCGGTAGGTCAATACTTAGCGGCATCTGGCGTTGGGACGCTTACCTTAGTTGATAACGATGAAATAGACGTGACCAACCTGCAAAGACAAATACTGTATAAAGAAAGTGATATTGGTAGTTCAAAATGCAGTGCTGCTAAAAAACAGCTTAACGCGCTTAATAGTGAAATAGACATAAACACCATTGAGGCATTTTTTGATGCAAGTACCTCTACAGAACAATTATTTAATAACATTGATATAGTGATTGATTGCTCAGATAACCTAGCAACGCGCAATGCACTTAATAGCGCCTGTTTTAAAGCTAAAGTTCCGCTAGTGTCAGGCTCTGCAATACGTATGGAAGGACAAGTCGCGTGTTTTACTATGGATGAAAACAGCCATTGTTATGGCTGTTTATCGCAATTTTTTAGTGAACAAACACAAAGCTGCTCAGAATCCGGCGTGCTTTCCCCAATTGTGGGGCTAATAGGCAGTATTCAGGCTACTGAAGCGCTAAAAATGCTTGCTGGTTTACCCAGCGGCTTAAGCGAGCACTTACTGCTGGTGGATGGTTTAAGCATGGAGTTTAATCGTTTTAAAATAGCTAAAAACAGTCAATGTGCGGTGTGCAGCATTTAGTTATTCTAGATTACTGATTGTTGTATAAAACACATCGCCCACTTTAAAGTCGTTTTTGTCCCACACTCGTCTTGAAGCCAAGCAATACAAAGTTTGCCCATCTACATTAAGCGTTAACTGCCACTTATTATTAATAAGCTCAGCCTGAGTTAATACCGACCTTAAAACATTACTGTGCGTTGTTTGCTCAGGTTTTAACGCACTAAACGACATTTGCTCACTTTCTATAATTAGCTTATTACTGCTATCTACAAGTTCAGGAAGCACAAAAAGCGGCTGCTCACTTTGCTGTAATTGCAATTGATATAGCCCGTAGTTTTCATCAAATTTAACCACATCGTAATTAATTAAGCTCAGCGGTGTTTGCCTATCGTTTGCATAAATAGCTTTTGCAACGTGCGCACTCGCACCTTGGTTTATCACCTTACCTTTATCAAGCTGAATAAGGGTATCGCAGCAAAATAGCAGCTCTTTTAATGAGTGACTTACTATTATAAATTTAATATTAAACTTAACTGCAAACTCGCTAAGTTTAGTGAGCGTTTTAAAACGCAATGACCAATCAAGTGCACTAAAAGGCTCATCAAGCATTATAAATTTTTGACCTGCTAACAGCGTACGCGCAAATACTACACGTTGGCGTTCGCCACCCGATAAGCTTTGTACGTCACGGTTTAGTAAGTCTTGTAATTCAAGTGTTTTAACAACGTATTCTATCGTTAAGCTGGTTTGCTTATTCCCGCAGTGTTTTTGTGTAAACGCTAAATTACCTGCCACATCTAAATGAGGAAACAACGGGCACGATTGCAACTGAAGCGTAATACCGCGTTTATCGCTTGGTAACTCATGCACTGCCTGATTGTTTACATAAACACTTTTTGCAGGCTCTAAACCGCTAATACAACGCAGTAATGTTGACTTACCCGAGCCAGAAGGCCCGTAAACACCCAATACATTAAACGACTCAAGCTCAAGGTTTATATCTAAATCAAAATTATTGAGTGCTTTAAAAAGGCTTAACTTAATCATGTTATTGCTTAACCCCTACAATGCTTTTATTAAACTTAAATAACAGCACTAAACAGGCAAACGAAATAGCCAGTAAAATAAGTGAAAGCTGATGCGCCGCCGTATAATTTAACGATTCAACATGGTCATAAAGCGCAATAGACACCACCTGTGTTTGCCCCTGAATATTGCCGCCAATCATTAATACCAAACCAAACTCACCCAATGTGTGCGCAAAGCCTAAAGCAAATGCGCTACCAATACTGGGTTTTAAAAGCGGAATAATTAAATACACAAAGCGTTTAAACGGGCTTAACCCAAGCGCAATGGCTGCTTCGTTATAGGTTTGATTAATATGCTTAAACCCAGCCACAAGAGGCTGCATTACAAAAGGCAGCGAATAAAAAAGCGAGCCAATAACCACGCCCTGAAAACTAAACGCAAGCTGAGTACCCGTTAGCCAAAACCAAAACTGCCCAAAAGCGTGATCAGGCGAAAACAAAACAAGTAAGTAAAACCCTAATAACGTAGGCGGCAGCACTAAAGGCATTGCAATTAATGCCTCTAAAAATGGTTTAAATTTACCGTTATAGCCAGCGAGCTTGTAAGCCAGTGGAATACAAAAAACAAGAAGGAGCACTGCGGTTATAAAGGCAAGTTTTATAGTTAACCACAGCGCGGTTAAATCACTTTGAAGCATTGTTGTCCTTTATTCTGTAACCTAATTCAATTAACTGTTGCTGCGTAGCCTGCGTCATTAAAAATTGCATAAATTGCTTAGCGCTAGCATGCTTTTTAGTCGAGCTAATAATAACGCCTTGTTGAATTATATCGGGATATTGATTGGTAGGCAGCACGGTGTAATCTAAATATTTTTGATCTTGCGTGTTACTGTAAGCTGCCTTTAGTGATGAAACAGCCACCAGCCCTACTCCTACATTACCGCTTTCAACAAACTGAAAAGCATGCGTAATATTATTACCGTACACATAATTTACTGGCTTTTTAAAATGGTTATTAGCGTAGTGCTCTGAGGCACGCCCGTATGGTGAAAAGCGCGGATTAGCAATGGCTACTTTATCATTTACTTTTTCAGCTTTTGGTTGCCACAAAGCAAGTTCGCCTAACGCGTAAGTGATTAAACTACTTTGCTCGGCATAGCCTTCTTTAATAAGTGATTGCGGTCGAAAATCGTCAGCCGATAAAAACACATCAAATGGCGCGCCATGCACTATTTGCGAATATAAAACACCGCTAGAAGCGGCTGATATTTTCACGTCAACATTAGGTAATGGGGATTTTTTTAGTAGGGTTTGCAATACAGTTTTAAAATTACTCGCTACGGCTACTTGCAGCGTTTCTTTTGCGTTTACGCCGCACGAAAGCATGCATGCGATAAGCAAAAAATAACCCAACCATGTATTGTAAAGCTTTGACATTATAAGTATTGTTTCAAAATAAAATGATTTAAGTAAGCAATATATATGAACGATGTTTGCAATGCACCCGGTTTATTGCCAATTGAAACTGCAATACAAAATATACTTGGCTCAATAACGCCAGTTAAAGACGTTGAAACCATCACTATAATGCAAAGCGTTGATCGCGTTTTAGCAAGCGATGTTAAATCAACTATAAACGTACCAGCGCATAACAACTCCGCAATGGATGGCTATGCGCTATGTATTTCAGATAAAAGCTTAACCTATACACAAGTAGGTAGCGTGTTTGCGGGGCAAGTTTTTGAAAAAACGCTTACCCCAGGGCAATGCGTAAGAATAATGACCGGCGCAGCCATTGCACCCGGAGCTAACGGGGTTGTAATGCAAGAAAACGCCTCGGTTGATGGCGATAAAATTACGTTTACTGCGCAACCTGAGCTAAATGAAAACGTGCGTTTTGCTGGTGAAGACATTGCAATTGACGATGTTATTTTAAAAGCAGGCGATAAATTAAAAGCCGTTGATGTGGGGCTACTTGCATCTTTAGGAATTGCCAATATAGACGTGGTAAGAACCCTAAAAATAGCCGTGCTTTCTACAGGCGATGAGCTAATAGAACCTGGTCAGCCTCTTAAGCAAGGCGCTATTTTTGAAAGTAACCGCGCTGTTATTATTAGTGCGCTGCAACAAAAAAATATAGACGTGCTTGATTTAGGAATTATCCCTGATGACAAAGAACTCATCACTAATGCATTTTTAAAAGCGAATGAACTTGCCGATGCTGTAATAAGCTCAGGCGGTGTATCGGTTGGTGAAGCCGACTTTACTAAAGAAGTGCTCAACGAAATTGGCGAAATTCACTTTTGGAAAATAGCCATGAAACCAGGCAAACCTTTTGCCTTTGGTAAACTAAGTAACAGTTACTTTTTTGGCTTGCCAGGTAACCCTGTGTCGGCTGCTGTTACGTTTAATCAGTTAGTAGAGCCTGCACTGCAAAAGTTGTCGGGGCTTGGTGAAGTAAACCCTAAAATGCGATTTAACGCGGTTACTACATCCGTTATTAAAAAGCGCCCTGGCAGAGCCGACTTTCAGCGAGGTACTGCAACAATTAACGAGCAAGGTGACTTGATGGTTGCCCCGTTTAATAAACAGGGCTCGGGTGTACTTTCGTCGCTTAGTAAAGCTAACTGCTTAATTGTAGTGCCAGCACAAAGCGGCAATATCGAAAAAGGCGCAACAGTAAGTATTGAGTTGCTATAAGCCTAAAATGCTACAGCTAACTGTATAATTTAGCTGTAGCACTGCTGCAAACCTTAAAATATTTTTATATTTAATGTTTGAATTAAACAATTTAACTTTTCGCTACGCCCTACAAACTCTTCTTTGCTCAATTTATTAACACACTTTAGCGCATTTTTAGTCGCAAAGTATCTATCATAACTTAGGCTTCTTTCGCATTTAACACTATACGTTGAGGGCCAAGAGCCACCAGCACCTGTTGCTACTCCAACAACATTACATGTAGCATCTATATACTGCTCCCATGCTGATATTTGCGCTTTAACTGCATCAACTTGGTAATCATCAGTTAGTTGCGCGTAAATTTCATCCATCATTTTACTGATTTTAGTTTTGTATCTATTACCCTCTAAATTATAAATATTCCCAGTGTGCATTGCACCGCCTTCTGGCCAACCATCAGCGCTTTGTGCAAATGCGCCAAATGATGAAATAGCAAAAGCAAACCCAATAATAATTTTATTCATTTTAAATCTCTTTAATACCAATCTGCTTATATATGGGGTCTATTTAACGTTAAGAAAATTACGCTAGAACTAGGCAAAAATTTTTGTATCTAGTTGTTCTCGGCAATTGCTCCCTGCATTGCTCTACCTCCTGCATCCATGCAGTCGTAAATAAAAAATTTTTAACGACGTTATAGTGAAATTTAATTCGTTAAATTGATCAAAGATTTATGCAGGTTGGTATAATAGTTAGACCAGATACCTGTAAAAAACGCCTATAAAAAATGCCGCTAAGCTTAGCTGAGCGGCATTATATTATTCAATAAGCTTTTAAAGAGGTCTATTTAAAAACCAAATATTTTTAAATCAAAAAACTTAGTCGCCACTGTATTTATAAATATCACAGCTAGAATGACAGGAATAAACGTTGAAAGTGAAAAGTTAACGTACTTTTCCATCAAGCTTCCCGCATAATTAGGCGAACCTAAGCTTAGCTCTTGTGTTAAGCGTGCTTTTTTCCAGCGGTACATTACAAACAAACACACCATTAAGCCATTAAGCGGTAAAATTGTGTCGTAAAATACATCAACAATAATATCAAAAAAGCTCTTATTAACGCCGCCATAACTGGTGAACGAAGTAAGGCTGTCAATCATACCAAACGACATTGTACATAAAATAGTAAGTACACCGGTTGAAAGTGTAAGGATGCCCAATGCTTTTTTACGGCTAATACCTTTACGGTCACTTAGTGTTGCTGTCGGTACTTCTACTATTGAAACAAGTGAAGTAATCGCTGCAAAAAATACTAATAAGAAGAATGAGAACGCAACAATAGACGCACCTACATAACCAATATCATTTTGCAGTGCTAATAATATTTTAGGTAGGTATACAAAAATCATTGATACAGACGAGTCAGAAAGTGCTGATGGGTCTGTGTTTGGATCAAAGCTAAATATAGCGGGCAACACCATTAGGCCCGCTACAAACGCAACGAGTGAGTCTGTAATAGCGACCATTTTAGCGCTACTTACAATGTCATCCTTTTTAGAAATGTACGACGCGTAAGTCATTAATATACCCATACCCAGCGATAGCGAGAAAAACGCTTGGCTTAATGCGCCATTAAGTACACTTGCACTCATCTTAGAAAAATCAGGAATAATGTAGTATTTAACACCGGCCATTGCGTTATCAAGCGTTAATACATAAGTAACTAAGGCAAGTAGCATGAAAAGTAAGGCTGGCATTAAAAATTTAGCGGCTTTTTCTATGCCTTGTTTAACGCCCCCTAATAAAATTAAGTTAACAATAATAACCACAACGGCCATATAACCAAACACAGTGTAACTATTAATAAAAACACCAAAGTGGCCAGGATCTGCAAGTAAATCTAAATTACCGAGGCCTGTTTGCGTTAAGTAACCAAAAATCCAAACCGTAATTACCATATAAAACACAGCAATCATAAATGGTGTAAGCACCGCTAAAAAACCTGCTAGCTTCCATTTTTTATCGTTATTAGATAATAGCTTGTACGAACCAAGTGGATCTTTTTGAGCGTTACGACCCATTGCCATTTCAGCCATCATGACTGGTAAGCAAATGAACACAACAAATAAAGCGTAAATTAATAAGAATGCGCCACCACCATTTTTGGTAGCAGAAACCGGAAAACCAACTAAATTACCAATACCAACAGCCGAACCTGCCGCTGCCATTATGAATCCGAGACGGGAACTAAATCGTTCTCTATTTTCGCTCATGCATAAAACCTTTTTATTATTTTGTATATTTCAGCGACTCTACCAGTGTTACACAGAGATTTTCAAGCAATTACAGCTTAAAAATAAAATCGAAGTGTAAACCTGTGTAAATACGCTTTTAATTCACCAATTTTCAACGCTGTGGTAGTATTGCGTTAATCAAATTTAACAATTTTTATGAGATTCCTTATGTTGTACATGATTCACTCAACAGACGTTGAAAACAGCTTAGAGCTTAGAAAAGCAGCACGCCCGGCACATTTAGCACGCCTTAGTGAGCTTGATTCACAAAACCGTTTATTAACTGCGGGTCCGTTTCCGGCAGTCGATAGTGAAGATCCTCAAGAAGCAGGTTTTACCGGTTCATTAGTTGTTGCTGAGTTTGAGTCAATAGAAGCAGCTCGAGAGTGGGCAGCAGCTGACCCTTACGTTGCCGCTGGCATCTATGAAAATACAATTGTTAAACCTTTCAAAAAAGTGTTCCCTGCTTAAAAGTGTATTAAACCCTAAGAGCGTGTGTTGCACTGTAATTCAGGGTTTGTTCACAAGATTTTAATTAAAATTACTGAGATAAAAGCGAATTTAGCGTTTTTACTTGAATTTTAGTAACTTAGTTAATTAAACTAAGTGGGTCTGGTCTAGGAGTTTTCCATTATGCGCGTATTATTAAGCCTCGGTTTTATTGCTTGTGTTAGCTTAGCTAACTTTGCTCAAGCAGCGACGGCCACCCAAGCATCTCATGCTGAGGTGGACAAAAAGAAAGCCGTAATACTTGCAAAGAAAACAATAGGCGGTAAGACCTTAAAAATTACCGAAAAAACAGATTTTTATACCGTACGAATACTCAAATCTGACGGCCACGTCGTTGATTTACATATAAATAAAAAAACCGGCGAAGTGAAAAAGGATTAACAAATGCGAATTTTAGTTATTGAAGACGATTTACATTTAGCAGATAACCTACGTAATGCTTTAGAAAAAGAACGTTACAGCGTGGATTTATGTCACGATGGTGAAGCAGGTCTTTTCCACATTACAGAATACCCGCTTGATATGGCCGTAGTTGATTTAGGTTTACCTAAAATAGACGGTATTGAGCTAATCAATAAAGCACGAGCACAAGGCATTACTATCCCTATTTTAATCTTAACAGCGCGCGATCGCTGGCAGGATAAAGTAGAAGGTTTAGATGCAGGTGCAGATGACTACCTTACAAAACCATTTCATGTTGAAGAACTTATTGCACGTTGTAATGCATTAATTCGTCGCAGTGCTGGTAAAGCAAATCCAGAAATGACTGCGGGTCCAATTAAAATTCATACACGTTCACAACAAGTATGGGTTGATGATAAAGAACTTAGCCTTACAGCTTACGAATATAAAGTACTTGAATACTTAATGGTAAATCCGCAAAAAGTAATTTCTAAATCAGAACTTACTGAGCATATTTACGACCAAGATTTCGATCTTGATTCAAACGTAATTGAAGTATTTGTACTGCGCTTGCGTAAAAAGCTTGACCCTGAAGGCGTACTAAACCCAGTAGAAACACTACGTGGGCGTGGTTACAGGCTTAAAAGCCAGTGGTAATACCGCAAATATCGTTAAAAATAAGGCAAGGATTTATCCTTGTCTTTGTTTTATTAGTCGCACTCCCTATATTATTTTATTCAATTGGCAAAGCGTATTACGCTTCACTTGTTGATGCGACAGAAAAAACCCTCGAAGCACAGCTTTACTCGCTAATATCTGAAGTCGACTTTACTGAGCATGGTATTATTATGCCCAGCACTATTTTAGCGCCTGAGTTAAACAGATTAAATTCAGATACCTACGCAATGATTTATCGTGACGACGATCCTATTTGGAATTCAGAATCAGCTGTAAATTTAAACTATGTACCACAGCAAATAGAAGCCAAAGCAGGTGCCGCCGACTTCAGGCGCGTGGAGTATAATAATACCGCGTACTGGCAACTTAGCCTTACCGTAATTTTAAACAACATAGATCAATCAGAACAAGCCCGCTTTATATTAGTTAAACGTAACGACGCGCTACTTCGTTTAATGGATGGCTTTAAGCAAACCCTTGTAGATTGGATGTTTATCATGGGGATTGCAATTGCAGGCCTAATGGCGATTGGTTTCATTTGGAGCGCTCGCCCACTTCAACGACTCGATAAAGAAATAAAAGCGATTGAATCGGGTGATATTCAAGAAATTAAAGGCCTCTACCCTGTAGAACTACAAACCATAAAAGCAGACCTAAACTTATTGTTAGAGTCGCAACAGCGCCAAAAGGAACGCTACAGAGCCTCATTAAGCGACCTTGCTCATGCACTTAAAACACCGCTTGCGGTATTAAAATCAAGTCCATTGGCAAACGATGCCGATGCACAAGAACAACTCGACCGCATTAATGTGATGATCGAGCACCAATTAAAACGTGCTGCAACAGGTGCATCAGACACGTGGAAAAAACAAACGCCTATTAAACCAGTACTCGATTCAATACTCAGTGCTATGGCCAAAGTATATCGTGATAAAGATATTATTTTTACCTGCTTTGTCACCGAAAAAGATTACTTTTTAGGTGACCAAACAGATTTAATGGAATTGCTTGGTAACTTGATTGATAACGCCTGTAAAGCGTGTCGCTCACAAGTAGAAATACAAGTAATACAAAGTAAAACTTTGTGTATTGGAATTAGCGATGATGGCCCCGGCGTGCCAGAGGATAAACGTGAATCTTTACTTACACGTGGTACTCGCCTCGATACATACGAAAGCGGACACGGCGTAGGCATGGCGATTGTATCTGACTTAGTTAAGTCGTATAACGGGACACTTACCATTACCGATGCTGATAACTTAGCCGGCGCTCAATTTATCTTAGAGTTTAATTACAATGACAAAAAGTAACTATTTATTAAAACTAACTGCCATTGTGCTATTAACTACAAGCCAGTACAGCTTTGCAGATGAGGCATGTACTTTAGCTGCTAAAGCAACAACCGATGAAGCTAAGCGGTATATTCAATGCCTAGATGCCCAAATTGATAAAGCAAAGCAAGTACAAGGAAGTTGGATATTAAAGCGTAAATTTGAGCTAACAAAATCAGAAGAAAGCACAGGAAACACTCAGGTACTGCCATTATTCCTGCGCAGTATTAAAAATAACGAAAAGTACCTAGAAAGTGCCTGCCAATGGCGCTACTTAATAAAACTTCCTAATGCGACATCAGCAGCAATTAGCTATAAACTCTGTGAAATTGAGCTTATAAATCAATTTACAGAATCACTAAAACACCCATTTTAACTAAACCAATTAGCTAAGTTGTTTTGCACATCCTCAGCTCTGCTTGACAAAATACTCATATCAAAACAAACTATCTACTAGTAGATTGCTAAATAACTAATAGGTAATAAAATGACTAATCCAGTAATTATTATAGGTGGCGGGCTTGCTGGCTTATACAGTGCATACAAGTTGCAACTACTTAATATTCCTTATTTATTACTAGAAGCTAAATCGCAATTAGGCGGCAGAATTTTAGCCGCACCATCACAAATAAATAGCGATGTTAGTTTTGATTTGGGTCCTACGTGGATATTCCCCCACCAGCCAAAAATTCAAACTTTAGTAAAGTCACTCCACTTAAGTATATTTGAGCAATACAACAAAGGTGATGTGTTATATCAAGCACCTAACGCCAAGCAGCCTCAACAAATTGCAGGTGCTGGAGATATGCAGTTATTTAGGCTTAAGCACGGCATGAATACCTTAATAACGGCCTTGTATGAGCAACTTAATCCAGATTCAGTGCTGGTAGATCACAGCGTCACTGAGCTTAAAAAAGGTGATAATAACTGGCAAATTACGGTTAATCACTTGGGTAATATAAAACACTTTACTACTGAAAAACTAATTTCAGCAATTCCTGCTCGTATGATTACAACACACTTAACACCTGAACTATGGGCGACTCCAACGCTCATAAACCGCCTTAGTAGTGTACCTACATGGATGGCAGGACAAGCCAAATTTATAGCTACTTTTGAACATGCATTTTGGCGTGATAAAAACTTATCAGGGCAATGCTTTAGTCGCGTAGGCCCAATGGTCGAAATTCACGATGCCAGTGCTGAAGATGGCAATTACGCCGCATTATTTGGTTTTATTGGAGTGCCCTACTTATCACGAAGCCAAGTAACTAAAGAGCAATTAATTCAAGCCTGTGCAAAGCAGCTTAGCTACTTTTATGGTAAGGATGCTGAAAAGGCAACGGGGTACTTTATTAAAGACTGGGCAGAGGATAAATTTGTAGCTAATAGAGACGATCAAACTCAGCCTTCACAACACCCAGAATTTGATTTTTCAGGCTTAGATGAGCAATTAAATAACTTGAACATTCATTTTGTAGCGAGTGAGTTTGCAAAACAAGAAGCAGGATATTTAGAAGGCGCAATAAACGCGGTGGATGACGCTATTAAATTGTTTGTTAATTAATAGCCCTGTATTTACTGATAACTTAACCATCAAGGGCTTTAATTTTACAGCCCTTGATAGTTATAGATGTTAGTTATTTTTAGCAACGTCTTCGCCACTGCCCAGTAAAGTGGCAACCCACTTACCTTCTGCGCTGGCTTCTAGGCCTATTTTTACAATCATCGTTAATGGCACAGATAAGAGCATACCCACAGTGCCTAGTAACCAACCCCAAAATATTAATGATAAAAATACCACCAGCGTTGAAAGGCCCAGCCCTTTGCCCAAAAACTTAGGCTCTACAATATTACCCATTACCGTATTTATTGTTAAATAACCTGCCGCAACAAGCCCTGCAACTAATGGTCCTTGAGTAATAAGCGCAAGTAATACAGCCGGTACAGCTGCAATAATTGACCCAATATTAGGAATGTAATTGAACATAAATGCCAATACGCCCCACAGCACAAAGTAGTCTACGTCTAAAATCCATAAGTAAAACGCAGCAATAATACCCGTACCTAAACTTACTAGTGTTTTAATTGCCAGATATGAATTAATAGACTCTAAAAAGCGGTCAATTTGCTTCATTTTGCTATCAGGGTCCTCAAGTGCCATGTGTATTTTTTTGCTCAGCATTGGCCCTTCAAACAACATAAAAATAACGGTTAAAATAATTAAAAACATGTTTGCCATTACGCCACCTAAACCGGTGAGCATATTAGTGGCTACATCAACCATTTTACCTGGGTCAAACATATTGATTAACTGTTCTTTATTAATCAGTATGTTGTATTGAGATGCTAAATCTACCAGCCATACAAATTCTTCTTTGAGTTGTGTTTTATACTCAGGAAGTTGCTGCGAAAAATCATTTATAGATTGCCCTACAAGCCCGCCAAGGCTTACACCTAAGCCAACTATAATAAGCACCACCAACATAACTGCAATGCCTTTGGGGATCCGGTAACGCCCGAAAAATTTGATAAGCGGATTACAAATAATGGCTATAAACGCCGCCAAAATAAACGGAATAATAATGACACTCGCTGCTTTTATTCCCGCGAGTACGACTACCAAGGAAGCAAAAACGATTAAGCTTTTATTTACTCCAGTTAAACTTGCCAATTTATTAATCCTTTTATTAACTATATCGCTTTAGTGTAAGGCAAAAGGTAATTAAATGAAATAATTACGAAGTGATCATAAAAGCCTATCTCACGTATAAATTTGCAAAGCTGTTTGCTAGCGAGTATGTTTTTTAATCACTTGCTACTATTTTATTGTAAGGATTAATAATGCATATATTTGTTACTGGCGCGACTGGGTTAATTGGTAAGCACTTATGCCCTTTTTTACTTCATCACAATAGCGTTACTGTGCTTAGCCGTAATCCGAGTAAAGCAAACACATTATTGGGCCATAAAGTAAAAGCCGTAAGCGATATTACTGAGGTAGATTTTAATACCGTTGATATTGTTATTAACCTTGCTGGCGAGCCTATTGTAAATAAGCGTTGGGGCGACAAACAAAAACAAATAATACGCGATAGCCGTATCGATACTACAAAGCAAATTAGTGCAGCAATTAAAGCCTGCAGCACCCCTCCACATACTGTTATATCCGGCAGCGCAGTTGGCTTTTATGGCCGACAAAATAGTAACCCTATTGATGAAACTTTTGAAAACCCACACGACGAATTTAGCCACCAGCTTTGTAAAGACTGGGAAAACGCAGCGCTACTCGCACAATCAGAACACACCAGAGTGTGCCTTTTGCGAACGGGTATTGTGTTAGCTAAAAAAGGGGGAGCATTAAGTAAAATGCTACCTGCTTTTAAATTGTGTTTAGGCGGCCCAATTGGTAACGGCGAGCAAGGTATGTCCTGGATACACATCGACGATATGATTCAGCTAATACTCTTTATTATTAAGCACCCTGAAATATCTGGCCCTGTTAACGCAACTGCGCCAAATCCTGTGAGCAATGCTCAATTTAGTAAAAGCTTAGGTGAGGCGCTATCGCGACCTGCATTTATTCCTATGCCAACCGCTGTACTTAAACTATTAATGGGTGAAATGTCAGACTTACTAACAACGGGACAATTTGTAGTCCCTAAAAAGGCACTCGTTCATAATTATCGTTTTCATCATCCTGATATTAAATCAGCTTTAGAGAGTTTGGTTTAGCGGGCGTTAATAATTGTTAAGTTAAAATTCCTTCCAAATTAAGCACATGGGTAAACCACTACTTTTTACCCATATTGACCTTTAAACATTAATACATAATAATTAGCAAGTTTTCCGCCCCGGCTATTCCTACCTTTAATAAAAGAGAACCTTAAATGCTACACCTGCCTACAATTATAAGTCTCTCATTTATTCTTAACGTATTAATAGGATTGTTTTTTTTATCCGTACACAACTTTAAAAAGCAAACATCATTTTTATTATTTGGCTTAGCATGTATTACCTTTGCATTTGCCGAGTTATTAGCTTGTTTAAAATTAGTGATTGACTTCCCCTTTATTACGCACTATTTGGCAGATCTTTTTATATTACTAAGTCCATTTTTAATTATTGTTGGATTACATAAATACAAACACAGCAAACCATTAAACTTAGTCCCTCTGTATTATTTGCTCGGCTTTACAGCGCTGACCTTACTGCCCATATATCCTTATTCAGCAGGGCAAATGCTAACAAGTTTTGTTATTTCGGGCTTGTATCTTTACTCAGCTTACATTATTAAAAGTATGAGCTTTGTAGCAACGTTGCAGAAAAAAGCGCTTGTTGTGTGCTTTTTAATTCATACTCTTTTAATGCTCACACAAACAACATTACTCGCAATTCCTTACCTCAGTGCTAATTCAGTTAATTACCTTGAATCATTAGAATTTATTTTAAGTAGCCATTTAATTTTAGCTACTTGCAGCGCACTAATATTGCCGTACCTGTTGGCATCAAATACTGAACATACACTCTCAAGCCTAGCTAACACCGACACACTCAGCCAGTTACTCAACCGCCGTGGCTTTTTTACAAAGAGTAAAGAAGCACTAAGTAACGCTAAAAATGCAAACAAAAATGTATCTGTTATTCTGCTCGATATTGATTTTTTCAAACGTGTAAACGATCAATTTGGCCACGAAACCGGCGATCAGGCAATTAAATGGATATCTCAACATATTAAAGAACAGTTTTTAAGTGTAGGTATTAGTGCCAGAATTGGCGGAGAAGAGTTTGCTATTTTATTGCCAGACTACAGCCTAAGTGCAGCAAAAAATGATGCTGAACAGCTAAGAAAGAATATAAGTACCCAGTCTTTTTATCATGACGGTCAACACATTAGCCTCTCGGTAAGCGCTGGAGTAAGTAATGCACTTAATGGTGAAGCCACAATAAAAGAGCTACTTGCCCAAGCAGATAAACGCCTTTATTTTGCCAAAGAAACAGGCCGAGACAAAGTAGTCACCTTTGATGAGAAAAGCTTATTAATGCAAAACTGAAGGCTGGGGCATGTTGATCTTTGGTGGTTTAATTTTCAGCAGACTATTTTGTATTTAGGCAAAGCTGGGCCTATGTAGTGTAGTTGTTCCTCATAAATAGCCGGTAACGCGGCATAAATGCCAAACATTCTCTGCCCTTTAAGTTCTTTCTAGGGACGATTAACTCTTTATTGCCTATACGGGATGGCATAGGTAAGTAAGAGGTGTGAGCAGGACGTAGGAGCCGTTACCGAGCCATGAGGTTACAAACCTCGCGCCGCGATTAAATAGTCCCTAAATTGAACAAATTTCAATCCACAAAGATCAATACTCCCTAAACATTGAGTGCTAAATTTGGTACAAAAAAAGCGGCTACATGCCGCTTTTTATATTTAAGCTACTTAGCTAAACGCTGATTACTTAACAATCCAAGGCGTTACTTTAATAACGTTCGATATATCGCCAAGCACTCCGCTATCATCTTCCCAGCTATCTTCAACTGCAAAATAACACACTGACTTTTCACACGTTATGCTTTTATCATCAAATTGCATTGGGCTTTTAAATGTAACTGCTACGCCCTTTTGCTCTGGTAATAAAAACCACATTAATTTACTTACAAAAAAGCCCGACAAATCAGTTAACAACTCATCAAGTTCTTCGTTAATGGTATATAACGACTGCTTTGAAAACGCTAAACCATCAAGTTCGTTTGCTTCTATTTGTAACTTTAATTGGCAATCGTGCACAGGATTGAGCGGCTCTACTACAATAACCGCTTTATCGGTATCAAGCTGCTTATCGAACGGCAATAGTAATTGTGCTTTATCGGTAAAGTTAAGTGGATACTCGTTTCTTTCAGTTAAAATAGTGCCGCTTTTAATCGCACACGTTTCATTAGTACCAATATCACTAATGTAAAAGTTAACGCGGGCATATTGAAAATCGCCTTTATTAACCACTTTTAAGCGATCGTAAAAGCCGTCATACGACATTACAAACTCTCTCGCATTTACATTAAATGCAGTTATGCTCAGTAGCAGTAACGACACTGCGTTAGTACAATTTAAAATCCGTTTATTCATCAAAGTAGGCTCTATTTTGGTTAATCATGGTGTTTAGCTCTTCTATATACGCTTCACCGCGCTCAGAGTAAGACATTAAACCTTGTGTAAGTTCAGTCGCTAATATTGGCTTTTGCTCAAGACGTAAGTTTTCACGTATCGCGCGAAAATCTTTATAAGCCGGATGCGTATTTATGTTTTTAAAGTAAGAGTTTATAGCAGCTCTTACTGATTTAAACGCAGCAACTTCGTGTGCAGCCCCGCTATTACGGCGTTTTGGTACCATGCCACAACCTTTTGTGTAACACCACTGACCAAAAAAGTTAAGGCCAATACGTGCAAAACGTGATGTGCCCCACGCAGATTCATTTGCAGCTTGCATAAGCGCTAGTTCTTTAGGAATTATATCAACACGGCGCAGTGCTTGTGTAAGTATTAGGGTATTAATTGTGGTTGGTAAGCCGTACGACTTCAAAATCACTGCAATATCTTTACTTTGCTTTTTTTCTAAAGGTAATTCATTTTGTAACATCATGCGTGCTATTTCGAGCTTAGCGCGCTGCTGTAGTATTTTTTTATTTTCGGCTTCAACGTGCGGACGAATAAAGCTAAAAAATGCATGTTTTTTTTCTTTCACATCACTAAATTCTGAAAACTTTGGTAATTTTACATTATGTAGTGGTTTCTCTTTTTTCTTCACTTTTGTTGTTTGCTCTGACGTTTGCTCATCCTGATCAACGTCGTCACTTTGCATAAACGGATACGCAAGTGCCCATACGAAAAACACGGTTAGTAAAAGTTTAAAAATCGTTTTTAACATGTATTCTCTCTTTGAAACAACAACTATGCATGGTTTATACACAAGCATACGAAGGCGCATTATACCTAAGCCACTTTATAAACGCGAATAACTGGGGTTTGATGACCTTTTACGGTTGAGTTTTCAGCAGTGTATTTGAATTTTAGATAAAACAGAGCCTATATAGTGCATTTGTTCATTCGCAATTTATAAGTCCATGGGTATACTGAGCAAAGTTTAATAATATTAACTATGTGTGAGTAAGCAGTATGGATAAACAATGGCAAAGCCGAATAATAGAGCAATATAAACATCGTCCTAACGATAATCGCTCGCCGTGGCAGGTCGATCGTTCGCGTATTATTCATGCCGCTGCATTTAGGCGTTTGCAAGCAAAAACCCAAATTATGGGTATTGGCCTAAACGACTTTTATCGCACTCGCCTTACCCACTCTTTAGAAGTATCGCAAATTGGTACTGGCATATTGCGCCACTTAAAAGCGCAACATAGCGACTTTACGCACTTTCCATCAACCGGACTGCTAGAAACACTGTGTTTGGCGCACGATATTGGCCATCCACCCTTTGGCCATGGTGGTGAAATAGCGCTAAATTACATGATGCGCGATCACGGTGGTTTTGAAGGTAACGCACAAACACTGCGCATAGTTGCAAAACTTGAGCCCTACAGTAACGGGCACGGTATGAACCTAACTCGTCGTACTTTATTAGGTTTTATAAAATACCCCGCGTTTATTAATACGCTTTGGCATACCATTCCCAACGATACAACCGGTCGTGCATTTATAAAAGCAGATGATTGGCGACCTGCCAAAGGGTTGTACAACGACGATGCAGCCATATTCAATTGGATAGTAGAACCACTAAGTCAAAACGATAAAACATTGTTAGGTAAACATGCCGCTATTGATAAGTACCGCGCTAAAACAACGTATAAATCGCTCGACAGCGCCATAATGGAACACGCCGACGATATAGCGTATGCGGTACACGACTTAGAAGATGCCATTGCAACCCATGTACTTACATTAGACGATTGGCAAACTCATGCTCTACCTCATTTAAAAGCGCTTAACTTTGACTGGTTAAACACCATGCTTGAATCGCTCACTCTGCGTTTGTTTTCAAAAAATGACTTTGAGCGAAAAGATGCCATAGGTGAGCTGGTTAATACCTTTATTATTCATATACATTTGGATATTCAAAATGATGCCTTTGAATGCCCTATTTTAAAGTACACCGCTAAATTAGATGCCCAATACGACAGTGTATTGCAAATACTTAAGCATTTTGTGTTTCAACGTTTAATACGCGACCCCGAAATGCAACAAATTGAGTTTAAAGGCCAAAATTTACTAATAGAGTTATTTACAGCATTTGCGAGCGATCCGCTGCGTTTATTGCCCGAAACCACACAAGCACAATACATAGAAGCCGAAAAACAAAATCAAGGGATGCGTATAATTTGCGATTATTTAAGCGGAATGACCGACGAATACGCCTATAAAACATATCAACGATTGTTTTCACCTATGCAGTAGCTAACTAGCAAACATTAAAAAGGCCGAGTAAATTTAATTTACTCGGCCTTTTTTCTTTAACTATGTAATTTTAAATAGTTAGTTAAATGTTTTTATAATGACTCTACGCCCATGTTATATAAGGTAAAACCAAATATATCAGCGTACTGCTCAATCGTTTTACTCGTTGGTGTACCTGCGCCATGCCCCGCATTAGTTTCTATGCGAATAAGCGTTGGATTATTACCTGTTTGCTTTGCTTGAAGCTCAGCTGCAAACTTAAACGAATGTGAAGGGACAACGCGGTCATCATGATCGCCAGTTGTGATCATAGTAGCTGGATACTCAACACCTGCTTTTACATTATGAAGTGGTGAATAACCTTTAATGTATTCAAACATTTCTTTGCTTTGCTCACTGGTACCGTAGTCGTATGCCCAACCAGCGCCCGCAGTGAATGTATGGTAGCGTAGCATATCAAGTACGCCTACAGCAGGTAGAGCCACCTGAAATAAGTCTGGGCGCTGCGTCATCACTGCACCAACTAACAAGCCACCATTAGATCCACCGCGAAGTGCTAAGCGCTTTTTAGACGTGTACTTTTTATCTTTTAAATACTCAGCAGCCGCAATAAAGTCGTCAAACACATTTTGCTTTTGCAATTTAGTGCCGGCATTGTGCCAGTCTTTACCGTACTCACCACCACCGCGAATATTAGCAACGGCGTACACACCACCTTGCTCAAGCCATACTGCATTAACGGGGCTAAAGCTTGGCGTTAAACTAATATTAAAACCACCGTAACCGTATAAAATAGTAGGGTTTGAACCATCAAGCTTAATGCCTGTTTTATAGGTAATTACCATCGGTATTTTAGTACCGTCTTTTGAGGTGTAAAACACTTGCTCAGACGTGTAATCATCGCTATTAAAATCAATAGCCGACTTACGATAAACACCCGATTCACCCGTAGCTACATCAAACGTATAAGTAGTACCTGGTGTTTTGTAGTTAGTGAACGAATAATAAAGCGTTGTTTGATCTTTTTTACCGCCAAAACCACGTGCAGTACCCACGCCTGGTAATGTAATTTCGCGAATTAGCTCACCTTTTTTGTTGTACTGTTTTACCTGCGAAATCGCATCAACCATGTAGTTGGCAAAAAAGGTATCGCCACCTTTTGTAAGGTTTAGTACGTTTTTGGTTTCAGGAATTAAATCTTCCCAATTTTCAGGGCTTGGGTTACTTGCATCAACCGTCACTACTTTTTTGTTTGGTGCATTGAGGTTAGTAACTAAAAACAGCTTGCTGCCTTCGTTATCAATAACTGATGTATCTGAATCAGTATTTCCAACAACCGTTACAAACTCACTGTTTTCTTTTGTTAGATCTTTTATAAACAGCTTATTGCCTGAGGTAGACGTACTTGCCGAAATAAGTAGGTAGTGGCCGTCATGGGTTACATCAGCGCCTACATAGCGATGTTTTTGCTCATCAGTTTCACCAAATACAACACTATCAGCAGACTGTGCAGTACCTAGCTTATGGTAATACGCTTTATGCTGATCTGTTTTAGCCGAAAGTTCACTCCCTTTAGGTTTTTCGTAACTTGAATAATAAAAACCTTCGTTGCCAAGCCACTCTATGCCACTAAATTTAACGTCAACAAGCGCTTCTTCAACTTGCTCTTTGGTATGTACATCAATAACAATAATTTTACGCCAGTCGCTACCACCTTCAGATATTTGATACGCGAGTAATGACCCATCTTTTGAAAACGATAAACCCGACATAGACGTCGTGCCATCGTCACTAAACTTGTTTGGATCTAAAAATACTTCAACGTCGCCGCCATCTTTACTGCGGTACAAAACATATTGATTTTGCAGGCCATCGTTTTTATAAAAATAGGTGTAATCGCCTTCAGTAAAAGGAGCGCCTATTTTTTCGTAGTTCATTAGTTTTTCAAGGCGCTGCTTTAACTTATCGCGATAAGGTATTTGTTCTAAATAAGAAAACGTTAAATTGTTTTGCGTTTTAACCCAATCGGCAGTTTCGCTGCTCATGTCATCTTCAAGCCAACGATATGGGTCGCTAACCGCTTCTTCAAAGTAGGTGTCTACGATATCGCCTTTTTTTGTTTCTGGGTATATAACTGCGTTAACTTGCTTCATTGGTGCTTTTACTTCTTCTTGAGTTACCGTATTAGTTGGCTCTGAACAGCCGCTAAGCGCTACAATTACAGCACATGCTAGAGTGTGTTTAAACATCCTGAGTTCCATTCTTATTTATTAATAGTGCACCTAAGTTATTAACTTTTAGCCCTTTTGTCTATTTAGATGCGTTAAGCACCATTTATCGCTGTAAACAAATGTAAACTTACGCTTTAATAGCACGACCCTCATTAAAATAAAAAACAATAAAAGAGCACACAATGCAAAATACAAACCCCACATTTAAAAGCTTTAAAACCTTCTACCCGTACTATTTAAAAGAGCATCGCAACGTTACTTGCCGCCGCTTACATTTTATAGGAAGTACACTTGTTCTTGCTGTAATCGCAATAGCATTAATAAAACAACAATACAGTCTATTGTGGCTATTACCTTTTATTGGATATGGGTTTGCGTGGGTCGGGCATTTCTTTTTTGAAAAAAAACGCCCAGCTACTTTTAAACACCCTTTTTACAGTTTGTGGGGAGATTGGGTAATGTTTAAAGATATGCTTGTTGGAAAAATTAAATTTTAACACTATTTTTAGCACTCTTTTTTTATACCAATTACTTATAAAAACAAAATTGCTTCATGCTTTAAAGTATAGGTTCTAATAAGTAGTACATAATTTATAGTACACCCATTAAATGTTAATTTAGTTAACATTTAATGGGTGTACTTGTATTTTACATTTTAAAAAATATTTATAGCTCAACAGCTATTTATTGCCAGCCCAATAAAAATGGTTCCTACCCATAATTAATTTAAACCATCCATCTCATCTTACCAGTTAATTAAACGTTAAATTTAACTTTTAAATATAATTCATTATCCATCAATTACTTAGCAATTACCTCCGCTATATAACTAAAACAATGATCATTATAAAAAACAACCAAATGTAATTATAAAAACCCTTAAATTAATTGAATGTTATTCAATTGACTGACTTTGTTAATTAAGTATATGTTCAAGGTAACAAAGAGGTTTAATCTTTTTGTACAAAACTAAAATAATTCAATGGGTATGGGGAAATACAGCATGAATAGAAAACCGTTATTTAAATTACAGCAATCGGTACCACAAATATTACTCGCAATGAGCGCGTCTGCTGCACTACTTGGTTCGCTCTGCGTAAATGCTGCAGAGCAAGACACTAAAGCAGAAGAAAACATCGAACAAATAAGCGTAATTGGCTCTCGCCGATTAGGCCGTACAGTAGAAGACAGCGCAGTACCCATCGATATAATTGGTGCAGATGCACTTAAAAACTCAGGCTTTACTGAAACGAATGCCCTGCTTAGCAGTTTATTACCAAGCTTTAACTTCCCGCAAGCATCCCTTACCGACGGTAGCGACCATGTACGCCCCGCTCAGCTTCGTGGCTTGGCACCCGATCACACCTTAGTGCTTGTTAATGGCAAACGCCGCCACAGCAATGCATTAATTAACTTAAATGGCTCTACAGGTCGTGGTTCATCATCGGTTGACTTAAATGCGATTCCAGCAAATGCTATCGACCGCATTGAAGTATTACGTGATGGTGCAGCAGCCCAGTATGGTTCTGACGCTATAGCCGGTGTTATTAATATTGTGCTTAAAAGTGCCAGCAGCGGTGGCTCAGTGGCGGCTATATATGGCGCTAACGTAACCGAAATGGACGGTGTGCCACAGCTAAAATCAGTATCTGAAGGCAGTGATGGTAATTTAGCCTTTACCGAAGGGGGCAATCGTTCATTAACCGACGGTCAAACTTTAACGCTACAAGGTAATATGGGTTTTGAACTGGGTGAAAATGGCTTTTTAAACATTTCGACCGAATACCGCGACCGCCACTCTACAAACCGTTCAGACTACGACCAACGCGAAAACTACGCTCGATTAGAGGATGGCTCACTCGACCCTCGTGAACTCACAGTAAACCGTTACAATCATAACTTTGGTAATGGTGATGTAGAAGATTTCTCTGTTTTTTATAACTCAGCTCTACAACTCACTAACGATGCTGAACTCTATTCATTTGGTTCTTATTCTAAACGTGAAGGTGAAGGCGGTGGCTTTTATCGCCGTGCAAGCGACAGCCGAAATATAGAAGAAATTTACCCGGATGGCTTTTTACCTGTTATCACATCAGATATAAACGACTTTTCATTAGCGCTTGGCGTTAAAGGTTTTGTAAGTGAATGGAATTACGATGTATCGGCCGTATATGGTCAAGATGCGTTTGAGTTTGGTGTTACCAATAGCTTAAATACCTCATACGGCCCTTCTAGCCAAACAAGCTTTGATGCAGGAACACTTACCTACGATCAACTTACTTTAAACGTTGATTTTAGCCGCGAGGTAGACGTCAGCTTTTTAGAAAGCTCTGTAAACGTAGCCGTAGGTGCTGAGTATCGCCGCGAAGGATACCAAATAGATGCCGGCGAAGAAGCGTCATATGCACAAGGCACATTTGGCCCAGGAGGCGAAGTAACTGACCCAGTTGATGGCCCATTTGGCGCAGCGGGCGCACAAGTATTCCCGGGGTTTACACCTGAATCTGAGGGCGACAACAGCCGCCACAATGTTAGCTTTTACATAGATTTAGAAACTTACCTCACAGATGATTGGAACATAGCTGTTGCCGCGCGTTACGAGGATTACTCTGATTTTGGCGATACGCTCAATGGTAAAATTGCAACGCGATACTCGCTCACTGAAGATTTAGCCATTCGTGCATCGGCATCGACAGGTTTTAGAGCACCTTCTTTGCAGCAGCAATACTTTACCTCAGTGGCCACTGTATTTGTTGATGGCGAACCAACCGAAACAGGTACGTTTGCACCAGGCAGTGATGTAGCAAAAGCACTAGGCTCTCCAGGTCTTGATGCAGAGGAAGCAACAAACTACGGCGTTGGTTTTACATGGTCTACCGACTTTAACTTCAGCTTATCGGTTGATTACTACCAAATATTAATTGATGACCGCATTGTGTTATCAAACAACTTATCGGGCGCTGCAATTGCCGATTTACTTCAAGGCACTGGCGCTAACCAAGGTCGTTTCTTCTTAAACGCAATTGACAGTAAAACACGTGGTGTAGATGTGGTTGCCTCTTATAATGTGGCAACCGATGGTTACGGCGATATAGCCTTTAACTTAGGTTATAACTACGGTAAAAATGAAGTAACCAATATCATCGACCCACCAGCAGAGCTACAAGGTGCAGGGTTTGATCAAGACAACTTGTTTTCAGGCACTGAGTTGCGCCGTTTTGAAGTAAGCACACCCCGTAATAAGTACAACTTAAGCGCAACGTGGACTAACGACGATATACGTACAACGCTTAGAACAACCCGTTACGGTGAAACTCAAGATCCATCATCAACCGCAGAGCTTAATGAAGTACTAAAACCAAAATGGATAACCGACCTAGACGTCGCCTACTCGCTTACTGAAAACGTATCGCTGAGCGTAGGTGCTAATAACATTTTTGATGTTTACCCAGATGCAACCCGTGAAAATGTTGACGATTTAACAACGTTCTCACGTTTATTTGCTTACTCTAGCTTCTCACCATATGGATTTAACGGACGCTACGTATACGGCAAGATTGAAATGAAATTCTAATTAGCGAAATTGTAAAACTACGTAAAAAGCCACTTAATTAAAGTTAATTAGGTGGCTTTTTAAATGGGTTAAATTAAAAACTAAATTTTAGTTAACCAACCGTGTTTATCTTCACTTTTACCCCATTGAATATCGTTCAATGCTTGGCGAAGGCGCGCAGTCGTTGGGCCTGGCTCGCCAGTACCTACTTTGTATTCTTTATCGTTATGAATAAACGTACCCACAGCAGTTAGTACAGCCGCAGTGCCCGAAAGCGCCGCTTCAGTACCTGGTTTAGCAGCACGTTCTAGTAGCTCGGTCACTGTAAAGTTACGCTCGCTTACCGTCATACCTAAATCTTTTGCAATGGTTAAAATACTGTTGCGTGTAACGCCGTGTAAAAAGGTGCTATCGAGTGCTTTAGTAATAATCTCGTTGCCATCAATAAGTATAAAGTTAGCAGCACCGGTTTCTTGTACGTCGCCACCTGGGCAAAACAAAATTTGATCAGCTTGATACTTAATACGTGCAGCACTAATAGGTGCTAGTGCACTGGCGTAGTTACCACCACTTTTTACCATTCCCATGTGCGGGGCACAGCGCATGCCATCTTCTTCAAGCAATACACGCAGTGCAGTTGCACCACCGGCAAAGTAATCACCTACTGGCGATAGTAACGTGTATAAAAGCGAGCTCATTGATGGCGCTGCCGCCTTACCAATTGCAGCCTCAGTACCAATGTGTGTTGGGCGAATATACATAGAACCCGGCGGTAATGGCGTTTCATCTGCGTATTCACGCATAATATCGATAATCATCGTTTTTAGCATATCGCTGTCAAAACTCGGTAAGCTTAATAGCGCTGAGCTTTGTTGCATGCGTGCAATGTTTGCATCCATTCTAAAAAGATAAACAGAACCATCTTCATGGCGAAAGGCTTTTAAGCCTTCAAAACATGTACTTGAATAATGAAGAACGTGCGCACCAGCATGAAGTTCAAGTTTATCGGAAGGGACAATTGAGCTTTCGCTCCATTTATTATCAGAAAAACGAGCTTGAATCATCTGCGGCATAAACACGGTACCAAATGCGGCCATTTTAATCTCTCTTGTGTGGTCTATTTTCCTCCATTGTATGACAATCACCCGCCATTTAACCATAGCTAAAGTAAGGCTTTTTTAATTAACTATGAGAAATTTTTGCATGTGCTGTTTACTAATCAACCGTATTGAGTGCAATAAACAAAAAAATCGGTCAGTGTAGTTACACAGACCGATTTTTTCATTCGTTAATTAAAACATGTTTATTTAAACGAATATTTAATAATACGTTTTAACACCGACGTATACTGTCTAAAAAATCCACCCGTATGATAATCAACACCGTGTTTTTTCAAAACAGCTTGTACTTGAGGCGCTACTTCTTGATAGCGCGAAGATGGCATATCAGGAAATAAATGATGCTCTATTTGGCAGCTCAAATGCCCTGTTAAAACATGAAACCAATGTGGCCCTTTAATATTAGACGAACCCAGTACTTGGCGGTAATACCACTGCCCTTGGGTTTCGTTTACGCAGTCTTCTTGTTTAAAAGTTTGCGTTTCTTCAGTAAAGTGACCACAAAATATTATGGTTGATGTCCATAAATTACGGATTAAGTTTGCCACTAAATTACCGGCCAATACCCATAAAAATAAAGGCCCTGCAAGTAACGGAAATATCGCATAATCTTTAATTAATTGGCGAGCGCCTTTACTAAAAAAGCGCTGCTTTAATGTAGAGTGTGATACAAGCCCTTCGCGGTTTTCTTTCTTTTTACCAATAAAAACACGCTCTGCAGCCAACTCGTGATACGACACGCCCCACTGAAATAACACACTTAAATTAATATACGTAAAAAACTGCCATACATTTTTAAAACGCCATTTAAAATCATCGCTTAAACGCAACAAGCCATAACCAAAATCTCTGTCTTTACCAATAATATTAGTATACGTATGGTGTTCAAAATTATGAACGCGGTGCCAACTTTGCCCGTCGCACGCTATGTCCCACTCATAATGCTGTGAGTTAAGTTGCTTGTCGTTCATCCAATCGTATTGACCATGCATTACATTGTGGCCAATTTCCATATTGTCTAAAATTTTAGCAAGCGCTAATAACAACACGCCTGCAACCCATAATAATGGTTGAATAAAACCAAGCATTAGCAAAATTCGCCCGCTCCATTCACACACTCGCTGTTTGCGCACAACAGAGCGAATATAGTCAGCATCTTGTTGGCCAACTTTGCCAAGGGTATCCATTTTAATGGCATCTAGCTCGCTTGCGAGCATGTCATAGTTAATGTTTTTCATAATTGTAACTCCAAATCACTAACAGGTTGGCTTACGCAAAGTTGGATTAACTGCTCGCCGTTGTCACTCAATTCACCTGTTTTTAAATTACGTACCACGCCTGACTTTTTAATACATTGGCATTGATGACAAATACCAATACCGCAACCGCGTTTAACCGGCAATTGTTTTGCTTCAAACTGAGGTAGTAAAACATCGTTACCCGATACAACATGGGCACTGGCGTTAATTTTTACATTAAATTGGCTATCGTCGTTTAAGCTAGGCAGCGCTAAACCAAAGGCTTCTTGGTAATAATTTAGCTTATGCGTTTTAGCAAAATCGCTCACTGTCTGCATAAATGCTGCAGGGCCACAGCAGTAAATATCTGGGTTTTCCCACGGCTTAATATTGCTGGTTATATCGCTTGCTTGCTCGCGCGTTAATAATAAAAACGAAAAATGCTCAAATTGCGCTGCCAACTCACTTAGCTCATCAACACATTGATGCTCAGTAGCTTTTGCGTAATACACTAACGACACTTTTTGCGTAGTTTGGCTTAAATAATCATCAAGCATAGCCAGCATAGGTGTTATACCCGAGCCGCCTGCAATAAAAGTGGCTGGCGTGTGTGTGTTTTTAAATACAAAATCGCCATTTGGCGCAGAAATATTGCACCACAAACCCGCTTTTAATGCGCTGCTGAGTAAGCCAGTAAAGCGCCCTTGCGTATTCGTTTTAATTAGTAAGCGCACTAACCCAGTATTTTTAAATTGCTGAGCGCTTGAAGCCACGGTAAAAACGCGTGTTAATAATCGCCCATTAATTTCAAGCGTTAAACTTATATGCTGCCCTGACGTATGCGCCTGCCAATGTTTGCTTGGCTTAAGTTGCACACTTAAAAAGCCGCCATCAAGCACAGCTGTATTAACTACTTGCGCTCTAAACTGCCCTGCACGCCACGCAGGTTTAAACACCTGCATTATTGGCTCTATGTAGCCTGCAAAACTTTGATGGTGTAAAAACCATTTTGAAAATTGGTTTAGTACTTGAGTAATCATGATTAAATCTCTATCAAATCTTAATTATTTTGAACTTACACGTGTACGCTCAAACTTCAGCGCACAAGTGTACGCTGAAATTTTTAGTTTTCAACCCTAATAGAGTAATTATTCAATTTTTTATTAGCGCTAATTACTAAAACAATTTTCTGTTAAAAGGCCATCGTATAAAAATAGAAGTGTGTGTTTTTCATTCAAATCAACGCTTAACAAATTTATTTATGCCATGTTAAGGTTATGTAAGATTGGATTAATTTTGGAAGCCATAATGATAAATTTAATGTCACATAACACACTCCCTAAACTAATAAGTGCAGGCTTAGCCGTTGCTATATTTGCTATTAACGCACCCGCACATGCACAAAGCGATTACATAAAAAACTATAAAGAACTCGATACTTTATCGCTTAACGTTAACGCAGTAACAGCGGCAGAAGGTGTGGTTATACCTTGGGCTATTGAGCCTTTAGCTAATGGTGATTTACTAATATCTGAGCGCAGCGGAACGTTATTTTTATTACCTAAAAATACAACTACGTTAGCTAAGGTTTCAGGGCTGCCCAACATTGACGCTAATGGACAAGGTGGATTGCTTGATTTATCACTACACACCGATAGTAAGCAAAACCAATGGCTATACTTTAGTTACTCACGTACTGAGGGCAAAGGAAGCGGAAGTAACACCGCCTTAATGCGCGCCAAGTTAAGTAGCGATCATACGCAGTTGTCTGATCAGCAATTGCTATACAAAGGCGAGCATAATAGTACCAAAGGCCAGCACTACGGCAGCCGTATTGTGTTTGATAATGAAGGTTATGTTTATTTTTCAATTGGCGATCGCGGCTCGCGCGACATAAACCCGCAAGATCTCACTCGTGATGGCGGTAAAATTTATCGCTTACACGAAGATGGTAGTATCCCAAGCGAGAATCCGTTTGTTAAACAAAAAGATGCAAAACATGCGGTATGGTCTTATGGGCACCGTAACCCACAAGGCATGTGGTTTGATAATCAAAATAATATTTTATGGTCTCACGAACACGGGCCACGCGGCGGCGATGAACTTAACATAATAAAAAAAGGCGCTAACTACGGATGGCCTTTAGTAAGTTATGGCGTTAACTACAGCGGTACCAAGTTTACCGACCTTAAAGAAAAAGACGGCATGCAATCGCCCGTATTACATTGGACCCCTTCAATTGCCCCTTCCGATATGTTGTATGTAACGAGTGATAAATACCCAAAGCTTAAAGGTAAGCTATTACTAGCATCAATGAAATTTGCTTTTATTAGCGCACTGGAACTCTCAAAGGGTAAGGTTGTTAAGCAATATAAAATACTCGATGGAATTGGCAGAGTACGTAGTTTAGCCCAAGGCAGTGATGGTTTTATTTATTTAGGTATTGATGGACAAGGTATTAAACGCCTAGAGCCAAAAACGTAAACATTAGCACTAGCACTAGCACTAGCACACAGTACGTTAATAATTACACCGTGTTTACTTTGCGCTTTTAAAGCGCAAAGTAAACATTTTCACCAAACAAAGAACTATTAAGCCCATTAATGCGTACACTAACTACATATAATTTAATAAATTAAGAGAATACTAATGTTTTCATTTTTAAAGCCTGACCCAATAAAAAAACTACGTAAAGAATACGACGTAAAACTAGAGCAAGGCATGCAGGCACAAAGAAAAGGCGACATTAAAAGCTTTGCCATGTTAAGTGCAGAAGCCGAAAAAATCTGGAGTGAAATAGAAACCCTAGAGGCTAAAAAAGCCAAGTAAATTCGTATTAAACGTGTCTGCCCTGTTTTAAAAGTAGGTAGACGCGTTTAGTAAATAATTAATGACCTCGTTTTTACAGCTTCCACCATCCCTAAACCACCTTTTATAATATGCTTACACAAACAAGCGTGCTTAAAGCGGTTACTTGCATTATTGCCACCGTTTTTAGTGAATATTAAATGATTTAAAATAGGGTTTGGTTTTCATTTTAAACATTTAATTGCTGCATTTATGTACCGCGCTGGCGATTTTCCTCATAAGTCAAAAAATGAGGACGTTTTCCTCTTTTCTGTATATTATTAAAACTGACATTGATCAGACCAATATCAAAAATTTCTATTTAATTTAAGCGCTTAAACCTCCTTAATTTGATAAAATAACA
>NZ_JADYXE010000189.1:0-529 GCF_015864465.1 Pseudoalteromonas sp. SWN29 | reverse complement strand
CTCGGCTTGGCTAATCGACAAATCGGTGTTGGAGACAAGGGTTGTAAGGATTTCTGGCCAAGTTGGGGATGCAGACATGAGTGAAATCCTACCGATCCTGAGCCGACAGGCCGGAGATTGAAAAACTTACGCCGAGTTATCAGCCATAATAGATACGTGACCACAGCTGCCCTCAACCGCTCTCTTGGAGCCCAGTCTGTCCAGCGACCGAACACTGTTGCGGTCGGTACCATCGTTTGGCTTGGTAGCGAGGTGATGTTCTTCGCCGGCCTGTTCGCCATCTACTTCACTCTGAAGTCGACGTCCCCCGAATTGTGGGCGGAGCAGACTGCCAAGCTCAATGTGCCATTTGCGACCATGATCACGATCATCCTCGTGCTCTCATCGGTCACGTGCCAGTTTGGCGTCTTCGCCGCTGAGCGCATGCAAGTGCGTCGCACAGGCAAGCTCTTCGACATGCGCAAGTGGGGCATGACGGAATGGTTCTTCCTTACCTACTCCATGGGCGCAGTCTTCGTCACCGGTCAGG
>NZ_JADYXE010000188.1:0-529 GCF_015864465.1 Pseudoalteromonas sp. SWN29 | reverse complement strand
CGATTCTTCCCCGGCAGAGGTGAATGTTGAGTTGGTGTGGAACCCTGAGTTCCTGCGATAGGGTAAGGCAGTCGAAGATACGCTGCGCCCCGATCGGATTGTTCTGGGCGGAGTGTCACCGCGTTCTGAAGCAGCAATGCGTGCCGTCTACGCCATTCCCATCGAGACGGGAACCCCCGTGATCGTGTGCGATCTGCCGACCGCTGAACTCGTCAAAGTGAGCGCGAATGCCTTCTTAGCGACAAAGATCTCCTTCATCAACGCGATCGCCGAAGTGTGTGACGCCTCGGGCGCTGATGTAGCAGTCCTGGCTGACGCACTCGGTCACGACGTGCGCATTGGGCGGCAGTTCCTCAACGCAGGGCTGGGCTTCGGGGGCGGATGCCTTCCCAAGGACATCCGGGCGCTCATCCACCGATCGAGTGAGCTCGGCGCTACCAAGGCTGCGGCGTTGCTGCAGCAGGTCGATGAGATCAACATGTCCCAACGCTTGCAAGTCATCGGTCTCGCGATCGATGCCTGTGGTGGT
>NZ_JADYXE010000187.1:0-530 GCF_015864465.1 Pseudoalteromonas sp. SWN29 | reverse complement strand
ATCATCCAAAGAGCACAGCAGACCTTTTATTTTTCCAGGCCCCATTGGCTCAGGATAAAGAACCAGTCTGGCCTGCCAGCACTCAGGAAGCGAAGGGTCTTGTTTTCTGGCATGCGCAGATACACTCATCTCTACTTTGAAGTCATGCTCAGAGTAAGATTCAATGACGGTGTATTGCGTGTTGCTTTTAATCGGGACCATCCAGTGCGACTGTGGGTGTTGCTTACGCCAATTAATCAGTAGCTCAGCGCTGAGATAACATCGGTCAAAAATAGTTAGACTGTTATCACTTACATGACTAAATAACTGCTTTGCGTAGTTCACCTCACCTTGATAACTGGGCCCGAAGGCAACGTGGTGTATCAACCGGCTACGCAAGGAGCTTAAGGCGCATAGGCGTACAATAGGATATTCTGTATGACGGTTTTTACTGTGCTTAATATAGTGAAAGTGCTCAGCTAGAGCCGGTGTATCAGGTGCACGAAATTGCGTTCCATCGACAGAAAATAACCGGAGTCCATACCACGTAT
>NZ_JADYXE010000186.1:0-531 GCF_015864465.1 Pseudoalteromonas sp. SWN29 | reverse complement strand
GCGAGCGCTGCAGGCGTAGCGACAGTGCAGTTGCACGGTGATGAAACTGAGGCAGAATTTGACCGGCTGCGGGCTGAGGGCTTTGGCACCATCCGCGCCCTGTCGATTGATGATTACCGCCGGCTCAGTCGTGACGGAGCATTGCGCGCCGACGACCGGTTGTTGATCGACGCGGTTACGCCGGGTGGGGGAGCAGCGTTCGACCCCACCCTGCTGTCGGATGCTGCGCCTGACGGCTTCTGGATTCTGGCCGGTGGCCTCACCCCGCAGAATGTGGCGGAGCTGGTCGGCATCATGCAGCCGGGTGGTGTTGACGTCTCAAGCGGCGTCGAGGCGAATCGCGGAGTCAAAGATCCAGCCCTCATCCGAGCATTCGTGGAAGCCGTTCGCGCCGTCTCAGCGGCGGGGTAAACCCCACAGGCGACGCAGCCGAACGACGAGGCTAAGTCGCGAGCGCGATGAGGCCGAAGTAGGTCGCGGCGGCGACGCCGATGCCGAGCACGAGGTTGGCGGCAACGCTAGCGACGGCGG
>NZ_JADYXE010000185.1:0-532 GCF_015864465.1 Pseudoalteromonas sp. SWN29 | reverse complement strand
AAACCGATATGTCTACAGCCCTAGAAACTTATATGAGCAACGTCCAAGCCCATACCACCCAGCATTTAGAGCAGTTCGCAGAAGACATAGAGAAGACGATAGAAGCCTATACACAGCACATAGCAGAACTGATCGAGCAGAGAGAAGACCGGATAGCGCAGGTCATCAAATCAGAAATGAAAAAATGGGCGATAGTCACCAGTATCGTCGCAATTACGGTACTGATATTAGGCATGATGATAGGGGCAGCATTGGTCAACAAATTCTCAAAACCGATTTATATCAATCAACAGCCACAGATACAGCAGCCCATCGACTACAGTCAGAGGTAAGTTATGGACAAGAGACTACTAGAGCAAGTGCAGCAAGCCCTACAAGCACAGCAGGACACGATCAAACGCCAACAGCAGATGCTAGACGACCAAGAGCGATACACACAGCAGCAGCTACGCAAGAAAGACCAGGATATAGCCGAATTGACAGCCTCATTGAACAAATTGGCAAGAACGAAGACGCAAGAGCTGGAACGCTT
>NZ_JADYXE010000184.1:279-535 GCF_015864465.1 Pseudoalteromonas sp. SWN29 | reverse complement strand
TCAAGCTGAGTAGCTGCAAGCTGTGCACCGTAATGGTCAGCCAGAATGTTGTATGGCTGGATTGCGTTAGCGATGTCAGAGAAGTCGTTCTTTGGTGCGTTGATTACGTTAGTCATTGTTGCCTCACGTTGTTAAGAAAGTTTATCTATAAAGGCCAGCAGTCAGTGCCGACCTTGAAGATATACCTTATCAGCCTTGCAGTTGTGCGTCAAGTAACTTGTCAATGTTCAGAGGTAGACCCGCTTGGATTGCTAGG
>NZ_JADYXE010000184.1:0-269 GCF_015864465.1 Pseudoalteromonas sp. SWN29 | reverse complement strand
CCTAGTAGCCACTTAAGGCCGTTCACTTGGTCAATCTTGCGGACCGTTGAGTTACCGTTGCGTAACCAAAAGTCATGCCACGCAGACCACATCAGCATATCAGCACGGCGTTCGTTGCGCTCAATCACACCGCGTTCCCTACGTATTGCCATAAAGTGTAAGCGGTCACGTTCAGCTACCTTAGCACGTAACTTACGGTTGCGCTTACGGCGTTTCATGTCTTCCTTGCGGTTAACCTGAAAGGTGCCTTTAGGGTCACGCTTGGCCTT
>NZ_JADYXE010000183.1:0-536 GCF_015864465.1 Pseudoalteromonas sp. SWN29 | reverse complement strand
GCTACACTGATGTATTCAACGAGTCTATAGCCTTGGCCGACAGGCCCGGGTAATCTTTGAAAATTTCATCGTGATGGGGATAGATCATTGCAATTGTTGGTCTTCAACGAGGAATTCCTAGTAAGCGCGAGTCATCAGCTCGCGTTGACTACGTCCCTGCCCTTTGTACACACCGCCCGTCGCTCCTACCGATTGAATGGTCCGGTGAAGTGTTCGGATTGCGGCGACGTGAGCGGTTCGCTGCCCGCGACGTTGTGAGAAGTCCACTGAACCTTATCATTTAGAGGAAGGAGAAGTCGTAACAAGGTTTCCGTAGGTGAACCTGCGGAAGGATCATTGTCGATGCCTCACAATCAGATTGACCCGCGAACTTGTTTATCCATCTACCGTCGGGAGGGAGGGGATGACCACGGCGCCCCGTGCGCCCGACCTCCTCGTCCTCGCGACAAACACAAACCCCGGCGCTTCGTGCGCCAAGGAACTCAAATCTTTTAAGTGTGACAATTTATGGGAGACCTTTGAACTAATTCATCATT
>NZ_JADYXE010000182.1:0-541 GCF_015864465.1 Pseudoalteromonas sp. SWN29 | reverse complement strand
CCATTGAGTGGACAAAGTTAGGAGCAATGCCCGACTCCTGCTTACGTGCGTCAATTCCGCTATCCTTGTTGGTGTTCACGGTAGGCTGTAGACGAATCTGGCCTAAGAACATCAGGTTCAAGCGTGTCTGTACTGGCTTACGATACTCCTGCCACACAGGGAAACCATCAGGTGTTACCCAATGTACTGCGCAACGCTTACGAAGAACCTCTTTGGTCTTCTTGTCCTTGACTTCAGCAGCCAGAAGTTTAGCCGCAGACTTCAGCCAGTTCATTGCTTCAACCGCTGCGACCACTGTCACCGTTACCGCGTTCCAAATCAATTTAGCCATGTAGCCAGCCGCTTGGTTCGGTTGAGTGAACATCAAGCCCTTGCCATCGTCGATAGCTGGCTGAATTGTATCCTCTAGCACTTGGTCACGGAATCCGTACTCTTTGGAACCATACGCCAAGGTCATAACGGAACGCTTAGTCTCCTTACGAGTAACACCGTATGCTAACCATTGACAAGCCAGTTCCTTAGTTCCCAGCTTGAGCTTCTC
>NZ_JADYXE010000023.1:0-75652 GCF_015864465.1 Pseudoalteromonas sp. SWN29 | reverse complement strand
GATAATATGAACCTTCCTTTGCTAGAAAGACTTAATATATCCCCCGAAAACTGGTTAAAACTCACCACACAATTTACGCGCGTATTTCATGGTGCAGTAGGTAGGCCCACTTCACAAGCAAGTTACTGTGAAAATCTAAACCGGAAACGGCGCTCAAATATCAGTAATTGCGAAAAGCTACTCGCATAAAACTAAGCTACTCAGTAAAACTATTCAGTAATAAATCACTACTGCATTATGCAGTTATTTTCATGCGTGTAATTCAGGTTTAAGAATGCTAATGACTTATTTATTAGATGAAATGAAAGTGACCCAGTAATAAAAGATAAATTTTGAACTTGAAGAGCAAATATTAGTGTCACAGTTTTGTTTGTTCAATTAAAGTGGCTGTCTAGTTTAGTTGGTTGTGGCTGTCTAGTTTAGTTGGTTGTTGCTGTCTAGTTTAGTTGGTTGTTGCTGTCTAGTTTAGTTGGTTGTTGATACAAAGTACTATCACTGTATTTCACGGTGTGTTCGTCGTGCATTTTTATGTGGGGAAGACCGTTTTACTGGTCAATCTTACGAGCATCGACGAGGGTGGGTTGAAGATAAGCTGCTTAAAATTAACAAGACACCCAATCTAAATTTTTTATTCAAAAATTAATGCTTAAGTTTTTTTATGCGTTAACGACTAGTTATGCATTTAGTAAGTATTACAAACAACAAAATGGTATTCATAATTTATGAATACCATTTTAATGTTCAGTAAAAGCTTATTTAAACTACTTACCTCAACTGCTTATAATAGAAATTTAAAGTCTACGCGTAATACTCTCGTCTGAGTTTATTACTTGTAAAGCTGCACTTGTGGCAAAACCACCCGCATCATTAAAGGTGACATTAATCCAGTTACTGCCTTGTAAAATGTCATGAGGTACAGGGATTTCAATCACGCCAAAGAAGCTTGCACGACCGTTACGGGTTTTACCGTTCTTTTGGTCATATCCTCTAAAGTCTTTTGGCACTGTTACCGTAACACCATTCACTTTTACAACTGGAACAAGAGACTTACCATGAGCACGGCCCATACCTAAGCGTAATACAGCTTCACCTTGGGCTCCCACTTCAACATTTTTAATATTAAATAATAAACTACTATTCGCCTTAATCGGCTTTTTATAAGTTGTTGCGTAATACTTTGTTTCTTGATTTACTTTATCAATGTTTATCTTGTTTTGATAAGTAATGGTCATAATCTTAGTACTTTCTTTCGGTAAAAATACGGTACCTGGCACACTCGTTAGGTTTTTAGTTTCCAATAACGCATGGTTATTATTATCGTAAGATAACGTTTTTATTTGAACTGATTTAACCGAGTTACCCGTAATACCCAATGCTTTCAATGAAACATCAGTATCTTCAAACTCTAAACTCGTCATGATGATGTGTGCTTTATTATTTTGCACATACGCATCAACCATTATATCTAAATCTGATGCCCAACTATCAACATGCGTACCTCGAACATTCGACCATAATTGATAAAACTTCACTAAATCAGTGTATACCCATTGTGTACCTGTTTGACCTGCTTTCTCAAAATTTTGACGCATTAAACGGTTTTCATATGGGTAACCGGTATCACCATGTCTACCCCATTCAGCTTTCACTGGAATAAATGGGATAGCTTTAGCAATAACATTAGGGCGTTCTAAAAATTGTGTTAATAACGCATTATAACCACGTAATTTTTCAGCATCGCGAACATGCGTCCATGGTTTATTACGTAATGAATGCACCGAAGCACCATATTCAGAGATTAATAATGGTTTAACTCGACCAAACTTAATCGTTGAATATTGCTCTAACATATCAAGGGTTGCTTCAACATTACTACCACGTCTATATTCTTCGCCGCGTGGGTGAGTAGGAAAATCATATAAATGAATTGAAAAAACATCCATATCTTTGCCTCCCGTGTCGATAAATAATTTATCGTTGTCTTCCCAGCGTTGGAAGTTATCCCAATCATAATTAGGGAATGCTGTGGTATATCCAGCAATTTTAACGCCTTTATTTAACTTTTCGTTATTTGTTTTACGAACTTCTTTAGCGACACTGGTGTGGTAACTAAAAATATCAGAAATAGGAGCTTTTGCTCTGCCATCTTTAGGATCGATATTAAGATCGTAAAGAGGTTCGTTAACTACCTCTATAAACGCAGGTTTTGGATGACCTACTGCAGTATTACTTTGCGCAAAGTAATTTTTTAAGAACTGGCCCATATAGTGACCTGTTGCTGTACCAAGTGGCTCTTGCGCTGTATCTGTTTGTGAGAAAGCCCAACCAGTATTGCCAATGTTAGTACCATCAGGATAATACGGGTGAACTTGACCTGCAACAACCATATTTTCTGATCTATTTTTAAAACGTCTACCATTAACGAATCTGGTCTGAGTGCTTTTTTCAAAGGTATTTACTGCTGCTTTCCCTAGAGTTGTTGCGGTTGATTCGTCAATAAAACCTGAACGGATGTTATCTTGTGCTTGACCAAAAAGTTGGTTTTTCATATACCCTGTATCACGACCAAAATATACGTCGTAACCTTTGATGAATTTTCCGATCAAATCATCTAATTCATTATTACCTTTGCTATCATCATTCCAATCATTTTCAGTTGGTGCTGAATGTAACGAAATAAACTTTTCACGATTGAAACTTTGAATATTACCGATACGATGTTTAGTATCTAAATTAACATCAACGTTAACTTTATTTGTAGCCGCTATTACATTACTTGTAAAAGTAGCTGTAAGTATTGGTAGAGCGATAATTAATGCTTTATATAGCATTGAATAATTTTTTTGCTTGTTTATCATATAGTATCTCGGATGTTTAGATGTTGTAATTATTTCCATATAAGAAAATCCTCTATTTCTTTTTTATCCTTTTTATTTCTTCCATTAATTTTTCTATTCCATCTGACATAAATCATTAATTAACAGCGATTTTTTATAATTTCAACTACTCGCTGTTAATTTATATTAATAATTAAAGTCAATATTTTAAATCTGAATAGAGCAATAAAACTTCTTTAAAAAAATAGCTCTATTCAATAAATACCTAGCCAAGATACATTGTAAACAATTAACTATCAACCAAAGGTGCAATTTACTCAGTATGCGTCACGACAAGAAAATATCAGCAATTACGAAAAGCTACTCGCATAAAATTTAAGCTACTCAGTAAAACTATTCAGTAATAAATCACAACTGTATTATGCAGTTATTTTCATGCGTGTAATTTAGGTTTAATAGGGCTAATTACTTATTTAACGGATGAAATAAAGTACCCAGCAATAAAAGATAAATTTTGAACTTGAAGAGCAAATTTAGTGTCACAGTTTTGTTTGTTCAATAAATGTGGCTGTCTAGTTTGGTCTGTTCCATAAAGATTGGCCTATTGAGAATACGCAAAACTAGCAGAGACTTTAGATTGGGCAATTTTATAAGTTGTCCATGTTCTACAGGCTATTAAAAAGGCTGCTTAAATTAAGCAGCCTTTTACATTTAATGTTTTTGAGATTAACCTCAGAGGAAATAAAGAATTAATCTACTGAACGATTAATTTTTAAGGCAAGGAGTCTTCAATTGACAACAAAAAGAAAATTCATCCAAAGTATTCCTAATGAAATGGTAGATCCAATTACAGGTCTTAAAGCGAGTAATGAGACAGAGTTGAGCTCGTTATTGGCCTATCATCATGCAAATAGCTCTATTGACTGGGGTAGTGTTAACCTTTATTCAATTCCATATTTATCTGACAAACTTTGTTCTTCAGAATATATTAATTGCTCAACCCCATTTTATTGTGAATATCCTCTTTTTTCAGATTCAGAAACTGTAGATATATGGGGGCAGATGCCTGCAGATTTACTTTCGTTTTCTAAAAGCGAAAATACAATCGTGTTAATCGAAAATAAAATTGGAAGTAAATTTACAAGCGCTGCTACTCAGCTTATAAGGCAAGCAAAGTTCCTTGAGAAAAGTGGTTTTAAAAACAAAATATTGATAGTTCTTACTTCAGAGTTATTTTTGTCTAAAGGCTGGTATTTAAGTGAAATGCAGAATGTAATCGACAACGTTGAAGGTGTTAAAGTTTTTGCTATGAAATGGGAAGACATCTTCAATGCTATTGAATCTAAAGGTATTAATTAGGGAAATAAGAATCTAAAGGGGTCAAATGTTGACTTCATACATCAGAACATAAATTGGTTAAAAGGTTTTGATATTAGCTATTTTTACCCTCTAAAAGCGCAGCGCCTCATATCCTCTTTGTGAATTAATCTTAGTTTACGAAAGTAGGCATTAACTTGAGGTACGCTAGGCGAATGCTTTAAACATAAAACATCGGCGAATTAGAATATCTAATACATGCCGATGTTTATACTTTATTCAAATGAATAGCTTACTTGAAAGGTATTAAGCCTTAGTTTTGTTTGCGGTAAAGGCTTATTAAGCATATCGCTAAAAGT
This sequence comes from Pseudoalteromonas sp. SWN29, assembly GCF_015864465.1. Lineage (NCBI taxonomy): Bacteria > Pseudomonadati > Pseudomonadota > Gammaproteobacteria > Alteromonadales > Pseudoalteromonadaceae > Pseudoalteromonas > Pseudoalteromonas sp. SWN29. The sequence continues at coordinate 71,139 of NZ_JADYXE010000023.1, read as the reverse complement.
AACGTTGCAATCATACCTGAAGCGCCAGCAACAGCTGATGGAAGAAATCCATCACGGCCAAAGGTAATTAAAATACCATTGGCAAGCATGGCAACTCCGCCTGCTAAGGCTGTAAGCCCGCCAATGGCTTTGCCACCTTTAGCTAAGTAAGACAGGCCAAAAACAAGTGCTGCTAGTCCTAATAATACTTTAGCTGCGTAGTAAATCATGAATGACAAAGAAACCACGCCACCAATTAAAGGTTGTGCGCCTTCTACGGTACCCGCTACTTTTCCAAATGTAGAAAACAATGTAAGGCCAATACTTACCTGTACTAGGTTAAGTACCGCACTAAAGGCGATAGCCGACCATCCTAGTTGAGAATGTTTTGCTTGTACCATTGCTGTACCAGCAAAGGCAGCAAGCACAGTAAATACTAGTGCTTCTAGCCCCCATGAAAACTGCCTTGAAAAGCTAATTTCTGCACTATAAAGGGCAGAAGAAATAGCCTGTGATATGGCCAACACTAACAATAAAGATGCTGAAATTAGGATGGTGCGTTTATTCGTAAATTCCATTATTTACCTCTTATAATTTTATATTTGACGCTTTAAAAAGATGCAATAGCTCTGAATACATCAATCAGATGAAATTTTCATATAAATAGCGCTCATACTTGCAGATATAAGACAGGCGAAACTATTTAATAATTTCACTAAACTTATAAAAATAATAATTAATAACAAATAGGCTAAAGCTTTTATTTTTTAAATCAAAATTAAATTGTAAAACTGTTTTTATTTAAGCCATGTATGCCTTCTAAAAGCGAAACGTCTCATTATTCATTGTGAATTAACTTTCAATGACTAAAAGGGCATTAACTATGTCACTACACTACGAATAAGTAGCTTTTTACACCAAATTTAAAAAGCCACTTATTGAATAGGGCAATTGTAACTATGTGAAGTCACTATGCGGTAAAAGGGATTATTACATACCTACATATCTACTTTTTAAGAGAAAAATATGAATTGAGACCAATCACTTAACGCTATAATAGTTTGTTGTGTAGGCGGGGCTACATAGATTAAACCTGCAATGGCAATAATCGAAGCTAGCGTAATTAATTTATTATCGAAGTCAGCTATTTTCATAGCGGTGCCAAAAGATCGTTTAATGGTGACATTGCTTAAATCGACGCTGTAAATTTCGTCCAGCAATAAATGAATTAACCCGCCTAGTAAAATAAATCCACCTGTTAACCAGGCAAAAGTGGCTGCTTGTGCTGTTGATTGGTCATTCAGTTTCCATGCTACTTGCGTTGTTAATAGCGCGCATAACAGTATAAATAGTAAAGAGTGGCAACTGCCTCTGTGTACTGTTACCCATTCAAAAATGGGTCTAATAATGTATTTCATAAATCCGTAAACCAATAACGGCACTACGATTAACTCAATAAAACTAATTGTAATAATGAGCTCGGTTGTTATGTAATGCAGTACCAGTAATACAGCGCTGAGTGCAAATAAGTTAAAAATAGTATCGAGTGATGTGGAGTTATCTGAATCTATATCGGGTAATAAGCCGCCGATTGAGCCTAAAAACCATAACCAGAGCGCGTCCTTTAAATCAATATGGCCTGCAGATAATAAGGTGGCTGAGGTTAAGCCTGTGATGATTAGCGCAGTATTAAGATGAGTATTGAAGTTTGCCATTGTGTCTCTTGATTGGAAAATAGGGGGGCATTCTAACAATCAAAAACTTAATTGTTCAATTTACTTTAAAGGTGGGCTTAAAATAGCGTGAGCTTGGATAATAAATTTATTTATGGCTGCTATTTTTAGCAGCCACTTTTAGCGGTAATTTTTTTTATTTACTTTACCTGCGCTACTTATGTTTATAGTAAAGGCTTTTTTAAAAGCCCAAACAAAAACCAAGTACCAATCATTACTATGAATGCTGATAAATAAAGCGCCATATTATAGTTACCAAAATATTCCAGCAGGCATCCACTTGGTATAGGCGCTATTATTTGTGCGTCGCCGTAGGCTAGGGTCATCGTGCCAATAGATCTTGCAGGGTTACTAGGATAAAAGTTACCCGCCATCGTTAAAGCAAGGCTTACACAAGCAATAAAGGTGCCTCCAAACAGTAGGGTACTTATTATAATTACGGGGAGCGTATCGCTAATAGCGGGCAAAATAATACCAATTAAAAGTAAAGTTTATGCGGCTATTAAAGCTTTAATAAATCCAGTACGCCGTGCTATTGAGTCCCATATTAATGCGGCGGGTGTTGCTGCAAGCCCCACTAATAAAAAAGCAATGCTACCTTGTCCTTTTAGGCCTTCAACACGCTCTACAATATCAACAATAAAAGTAGAGCTTACGGCGTAGCCATATCCTGCGCAAAAGTAGGCTAGCATCATAAATAATTTAAACGTTTTACTTGGTGGGTTGGCTTTTTTAGTTATTTTTATTTGCCCATGAGCGCTGGAGCGTGGCATCCACCGCCATGCTGGTATTGCAATAATTGCAGCCAAAATGGCTAACGCTATCCATTGTTGTTGCCAGTTACTATTTGTGGCTAGCATTGACTGTACGAGTAGTGAGGTAACAACAATACTGATGCCTGCTCCGGCAAAGTGAATGTCTAGCTCTGCGCGATGATTATTATTTACAAGCCATTTTAAATTACCCTGTATTATTTGTGAGAGACGAGGGGTGTGGTTATCGAAAACATGCACTTGTATGGCAACAAAAAGCAGGGCGCACTAATGAAGAGTTAATGATTATGAGTAGTGCAGATGGTGTTTTAGGGTGTGTATCAGCGGGTTTAGGTTACACAATTATGGGTAAAAACATGGTTATAGGAAGCCGGTACGAAAAACCGCTGTGTATAAACCCTGTTAGCTTTGGCCCTAAGCATGTGGAGCTTTCGATTGTTTATAGAAAAGATTGCCCTTTGGAGCCTGGCGTACTCGCTTTAGCAGAACTATTACAAATTAAATAGGACAAAAACTAAATAGGGGGGCAAACCTAAAGGCTAATTAATTACACTTAACAGCTTGGCTTAAATTAGCGTTTGGTACATCAATTTTACTTAATAGCGTTAAATTTACGTATTTATTAACATTGGCAATGTTATATTGTTGCAATTAATGTTTGATATAGTATAACATTCACAAATTCTGATTCCCCATATAGAGTTTAGTGTGACAACACCTACCGCAATTAATAAAACATCACCAATAGAATCACAAATCCCTAAACAACCCGTTAGTAGTACACACAATAATCGCGATGCCATTATTGAAGTGGACTCGCTTTGTTTTAGCATTAAAAACAACGCAATTTTAAAAAACTTAAACTTTAGCGTGGGCTCGGGCGAAATTTACGCGCTACTAGGTGGTAATGGTGCGGGTAAATCAACCACTTTAAAAACGTTACTTGGATTTAATAAACCATCCGAAGGCTCGGTAAAAGTAGCAGGTAAAGAGGTAACACAAGCGCTTGATTTTGTACGTGGTAAAACCGCGTATTTACCCGAGTCGGCAACGTTATACCCGCATTTAACAGCACGCGAAAACGTAGCGTATTTTTTATCACTTGCTGATATTAAAAAATCAGACGAGCAAATTAATGCCGCGTTTAATCGCGTAGCCTTGCAACAAGCTGCGTGGGATCGCCACATGCAAACCTACTCAAAAGGCATGAGACAAAAAACAGCGATTGCATTAGCCATTTTACGTGAAGCACCGATACTTTTACTTGATGAGCCTACGTCGGGCTTAGACCCTGTTGCAATTGACGAGTTTAACCAACTTGTGCGTGAGCTTGCATTAACGGGAGCGACTATTTTAATGGTGACGCACGATGTATACGGCGCATGCCAAGTGGCTAATCGTATTGGTTTATTAAGAGGCGGTGAGCTGGTGGGCGAATTTGACGCACCACAAAATGGCCGTATTGATACCGAACAAGTCCACGCAGCTTTTGCGCAAAGAGGCGCGTAATGAGCATAAATAACTTTTCAAAGGTGGTTATAGTTGCAAAGGATGAGTGGCGCTATTGGCTTCGCTCAAAACTTGCAATGACCTTACTTGCTATTGGTTTAGTGCTCACGCTTGCGTCGGTAATTGTTACCGCTATTACTATGATGGAGCTAAGCCATACTCGCCACGAAATGCAAACAAGCGCTGAGCAAAGCTTTGTTGATCAGCCCGACCGCCACCCGCACAGAATGGTGCATTATGGGCATTATGCTTTCAGAACACCTTCGCCACTGAGTACACTCGACCCAGGTATTGATGCCTACACGGGCAACTCAATATTTTTAGAAGGGCACAGACAAAACAGCGCAATGTTTGCAGATAGCCGCCAAGGTACAGCATTAACCAAATTAGGCAGTTTAACCCCTGCATTTATTGTACAAACACTTGCACCGTTATTACTGATATTAATTGGTTATAGCGCTATTAGCCGCGAGCGTGAGTCGCAAACGTTATCTTACTTGTTATCGCAAGGTACATCGGGCGCAACACTCATTGCAGGTAAAGGGCTTGCATTAATGTCGGTTGTAGGATTAATTTTAATTCCGCTTACGGTATCGGCTTTATTTACACTTGGCTCAGGCGAAGGGTTACTTGCTGTGGCAAGCTTTGTGTTTGGCTACGCTTTATATTTAACTGTGTGGGTACTGCTTATTCTATTGGCATCAAGCGTGTTTAGTAAAAACAGCGGCAGCTTTACAGCACTCGCGTTTGTATGGATTTTACTGTGTATTGTAATGCCACGAGTAGCGAGTACAACGGCTTCAACGGCTGTACCGTCAGCAGGCAAAATAGAAACCGACTTTGCTGTAAAAGCCGAGCTTAGAAAACTAGGTGACGGCCACAACACAAACGACCCCGCATTTAAGCAATTTAAACAATCACTCCTTACTAAATACAACGTGAGCAGCATTGATGATCTACCCGTTAATTTTAGAGGGCTAGTGGCAAGCGAATCTGAGGCTAAGCTAACTAGCGTACTCAATAAGTTTGCACAGCAGCGTATGCAAGCTGAGCTTAACCAAACAAAGGTGTCGCGTTATTTTGGCTGGGTTTCACCTATGGTGGCAATTCGATCGTTATCAATGATTGTAGTGGGAACGAGTATTGAAACGCATCATCGTTTTTTACGTGAAACCGAGCAGCTGCGCTTTGATTTTGTACAAGGGCTTAATAAAGTTCATGTAGAAAAACTTAGCTACCAAGACGACATGAACCGAAATGCCGATACTGCAGCAACCCAAAAGGCACGTGTAAGTGCTAAAAATTGGCAAATACTGCAAGACTTTACCTTTAATGTAGACACTCCAGAAGTAAGAACGCAGCGAAGTATACCTGCTTTTTTACAGCTACTACTTTGGATTGCAGTGTTGTTAGGCGGTATTAAATTTGTAGGGAGGCGTTTGTTATGAGTTACCTATTAAAACAACTTGTGCGTGAATGGCGTTTTTTACTTCGTCAAAAATACTTAGTGGTATTACTGGTATGTACGTTTGTTATGTCGGGATTTGCCGTTTATAGCGGACTTAGCGAAGTAACACAGCAAAAGCAAACTATTGAGCGCTTAAAAACAGCCGATTTAACGGACTTAACTAATGTACAGCATAAGTACGATGATGCAGGCTCGCTTGCTTATTACAGTTTTCATTTAACGTATTCATCGCCTTCAAATTTAGCATTTGCTGCTTTAGGCGAGCGCGATATTTACCCGTGGAAACACCGCTTAAACTTACTTGCGCTAGAGGGGCAAATATACGAAAGCGATGCACAAAATGCAGAGCTTGCTCAAGCCGGTAAAATTGATTTTGTATTTGTATTAAGTGCTTTAGCGCCATTAGTGATTATTTTATTATTTCATGACCTATTTGCTCGTGAGCGCACCAGTGGCAGGCACGATTTGCTGGTAACTACGGCTAAATCGTACTTTGCGCTGTGGGGCGCACGTATAACGGTCAGGTTTATAGCGGTAATAATATGCTTAATGTTGCCATTTTATGTAGGCGCTTTTCTTAGTAGCTCAGTACTGGGTGATGTTGGCTTTATTACTTTTATATGTGTTATTTACTTGGCTTTTTGGACGTTATTGAGTGTGTGGTGGGGCAAAAATGCCAGTAGTGCGCCACGTGTTGCCTCAACCTTAATAAGTTTTTGGGTGTTAGTTGCGTTTATTATTCCTATTTTAGGTGATTTAGCGATAAACAAAGCGGTGCATTCGCCAAAAGGTGGCGACATTGTGCTTACCCAGCGAGAAGCTGTTAATGGTGCGTGGGATATTCCAAAGCAAATAACCATGGACGCCTTTGTGGCAAATCACCCAAAGTGGACAAACTACACCGACATGCAAAGTGAGTTTGAATGGAAATGGTACTACGCATTTCAGCAAGTGGGTGATGAAAAAGCGGCGAAGCTATCACACGCTTACCAAGACGCAGCACGTAAAAAGTATTCATTAGCCGGATTTGTATCGTGGCTATCACCACCATTATTACTTCAACGTGGTTTAACACGAATGGCTAAAACAGATGCCGTAGCAGCATTTAGGTATGAATCGCAAATGCGTGGATTTCATAAAAGCTTACGGACGTTTTACTACCCGTGGTTATTTGTAAAAGGTAACCCACCTAAAGCAGCGCTTGAAAATATGCCAAGCTTTAGCAAAACCATACTTAATGAACAAAAAAAGCTAAGTAATGTTTTGGCTCAGCCAGAACAAAATTTATCAGCTAACTAATCAACAAGGTTTATCATGAATACCAATAAAAAAGGGCTTAAGCTCACTTATATTAGTGCCTGCTTAGCAAGTATGTTTGCAAGCCACGCTATTGAAGCTAATGAGAGCACTAGCGCTAAAAACAATGCTAAAGAGCCTATTGAGCATTTAGCGGTTACAGGCTCTCGTCAAGCATACCAAGGTAATTTTAGCCCTTTAGAAACTCCACAATCAGAGCTGAAAATAGATTTAGAAGCACTTGAAAACGCAGGTGCAATAGATTTAAACCAAGCGCTAGATTTGTCGGCATCGGTTGCGCGTCAAAATAACTTTGGTGGGCTTTGGAATAGCTTTGCGCTACGCGGCTTTGTAGGCGACGAAAACCTGCCAAGTAACTATTTAGTAAATGGCTTTAACGCAGGGCGTGGTTTTGGTGGCTCGCGTGATTTGTCGGGTATTGAATCGGTTGAAGTGCTAAAAGGTCCACGTGCTGCATTATTTGGCAGAGGTGAGCCAGGCGGGACAGTAAACCTTGTTACTAAGCGCCCAACGTTTGATACAAGCGGCGAGCTAAAACTCAGTATAGGCAGCTTTGATACTTACCGCGCCGATGTGGATTACACAACGCCCCTTAGCGACGACGTAGCAATTAGACTGGTTGGTTTTTATGAAGACGCAAAAAGCTTTCGCGATACCATAGAAACAACTAAACAAGGCTTTAGCCCATCAATTACGTGGAACATTGACGACAATAGCCAACTAATTTACGAGCTTGAATATAGCGACCAAGAAGTTCCGTTTGATAGAGGTGCATTAGCAATAGACGGCGAGCTTGGCTTAATACCAGAAAGCCGCTTTTTAGGCGAGCCAGGTGATGGCCCAATAGAGGCTGACGTACTTGGCCATCAATTAGAGTTTGTTCATGACTTTAATGATAATTGGAGCGTATTACTGGGCGCTAACTACCGTGATACATCGCTTGAAGGTTTTGCAACCGAAACAGGCTTTGATGGTGTAGTAGATGGCGAAGTAAATCGTTTTAGACGCTACCGCGATTACGACGCTACATACCAAGTATACCGTGCAGAAGTAACCGGTCATTCAGAGATTGCTGGGTTAGAGCATCGTTTAATTATGGGTGTTGATTCAGATAAGTTTGAAAATGATCAAGTTGTGCTTCGTGTAAAAGGTGATCAGTTTATAAATGTATATAACCCTGAGTATGGTGCATATGAGTTACCAACGCCAACAGACAATACCGACAAGGTAGAAATACAGGAATCGTTAGGTGTGTTTATACAAGACCAAATAAGCCTAACCGATAAGCTAGATATACGTGTTGGTGCCCGTTTTGATGACTACGAACAAACACTTAATAACCGTTTATCTAATACTCAATCTAAACAAAGCGAATCGCGTATTAGCCCGCAGTTTGGTGTTGTATATGAGGCAAGTGAGTTTGTATCTGTTTATGCGGCTTATGGTGAAAACTTTAGGCCTTTATCGGGTACTGATTCAAACGGAGATGGGTTTGAGCCAAATCAGTCTACGTCATCTGAGGTTGGTGTTAAGTTTACTTTAAACGATGGCGCGCTGTTTGGCACCATTGCTGTATTTAAAGTAGAGCAAGACAACATGCTAGTAGTAAACGACCCAACAGCGTTTAGCTTTGCTGCTATTGGTGAAGCGCAAAGTAAAGGCTTTGAAATTGATATAAACGGTGAACTGACCGACACTCTCGATATTTGGGCATCGTATGCGTATGTTGATGCAACGATTGAAAACTCATTTTTTGATGCTAACTTTGGCTACACAGTAGAAGCGGGAAGTTCTTTATTAAATATTCCTGAGCATCAGTTTAGTTTACAACTGGTTAAATCGGCAGAGTTATACGGTAAAGCCATTAAATTTGGTGGTGGTTTAGTTTATGTAGGTTCACGAAACGGCTTTTTTGGTACCGACTTTGAACTGCCAAGCTACACAACTGCACGTGCATTTGTTGATTACGATTTAACTAAATCATTTGGATTACGCGCAGAGGTAGATAACCTGTTTGACGAAACGTATTACACAAACTCGTTTGCTGATGTATGGGTACAACCGGGCACTCCAAGAAGCGTAAGGATTTCTGCAACATATAAGTTTTAAACGAATGCTAAAAATGGCTGCTTAAATTAGGTAGCCATTTGTATTTAAAGCTTTAAAAGCGCTTACTTAAAATGGTGCATAGCCATCAGGTGTTGTAACAGGTGTACTCCAACGCTCTTTAGCTTCTATTTCAGATCGTTGTGCACCTTGAGCTGGTAAACGACCGCGATCGCCAAACAGCCATAATACAAAGTTGGTTCTATCGCCACTGGTAATAGGTTTTGCCGCGTGAGGTACATTGCCTCGGTGTATCATTGCGGTGCCTGGTTTAAAGCCAAGTTGTATTACGCTCCCATTTACTTGGTCGTAAAAATCAAGCTCAGAACCTGTAAACTCCTCACCCGGTAAATTTAAATTAATATTTAACGTTACCGCCGATGCATCAGTATGTGGGCGAATAGACGCATCTGTACTTGGATCGTAGTAAATAGAGAATCCAAATGTTTGCATATCGTAGCCAATTATTTCAGGAAACAATAAACGCGAAATAGGGCGCATATAAGTGTTTAGCATTTCGTTATAAAATGCTTGAAAACTTGGCGCTGCTAAATAGCCCTCTGAACGTTTGTCGAGCATGGCACCACGGCGGTTTAATACAATACCGTATGGCGGGCGCATAGGAATGTTAGAGTTCCATACTTGTTCAAGGTAGCCACGTAAAACGGCTAGGCGCTCAGGGTCAAAAAATTGAAACTGAAACACATCAGGAGCCACTTCTTCTAAAAGCGCTTTTACTAAATGCTCTTTAGATGGGTCTTGCCATGCTTGTTGTACGGCTTCGCGTAAATCTTTATCGAGTAATGAATCGTCTAGCGTGAATGTAGGAGGGTCAATTTCGCTTGCTTCCCATTCTTTCCACGCGTCTGTAATTAGGTCGTCGTTGTTGTACCAAAACTGTTGTACCGAGTGGTCACGGTTTAACATGGCTGTTCTCGATGGTAAATCTAGAGCATGTGCCAGTTGTAATTGATTGGTAGACATATTGTGTAACTCCAGTTGTTGAATTGGTTTGTATCAATCTAGGAGTGCAATTTATTATATTTATTTTAGTAGATAAACAACCTACTTTAGGAAACAGAATATGCTATTTATTGATAATGAACTCGAAACTAAGCATCTCAAGTTAAGCTAACAAATGCTTTATGAAATAGACGGTGAATAAATAAACCATTACTATAAATTCATATTGCCTATGTTAGAGGCATGACTTAATAGCAATATAAAATGGAGATTTATTGTGGAAGATAAACTAAAAGAGAAAAGTGTGGTTCAGAAATTTTTTGGTGAGTATTCTTGGATGTATAAAGCTTCAGCCTTTCTAGCTTTTATTATGGTTTTTTACATTAGCTTTAATGGAGAGGGAAATGTTTGGACACAGCTTGTGAATGGTGATTTTAATTCTGCTTTGCTTGTTAGCATTGTTGGTTATTTATCTGAATTTAGATATAGATTTATTAAAGAAGCTCGAAATGACTAAAATATTAAAAAACTAATAATTAAATCAGCCTTTTAATATTTTACAGTGGAATACCTAGCTAGACGCGATTAATGAGTTGCTCTGTCGCCCCAAATATCTTCTAAACGACTGTCGCGACCACAACGCCAGCGATAGGTGTTGTATCGAATTGGGTTATTTTTGTAATAATCTTGATGAAAGCTTTCCCTTCCTTTAATAGGGTAAAAGGTACTTGCGTTTAGTATAGGTGTAACCACGGTTTGATTAGGAAACTCAGCTACTACAGCTGCTTTTGTTTTTTCAGCTAATTTACGTTGCTCGTCGTTTTCTACAAAAATAGCGCTTAAGTAACTCGGGCCTTTATCGCAAAATTGGCCTCTGGCATCAAAGGGATCAATATTAACCCAGTAATGATCAAGTATGCCCTTATAGCTTACTACCTCCGGGTCATAAGTGATTTCTACAGCCTCGTAATGGCCTTTATGGTTACCATTGTATGTTGGGTTTTTAAGTTTGCCACCAGTAAAACCCGATATTACATCGGTTACACCTTCTAGCTTTTCAAAATCGCTTTCCATACACCAAAAACAACCTCCAGCTAAAACAGCTTTTTCGGTTTTAGCTGCATGCGTAAACGTGCTAAACAAAATTGCGGCAGATGTTAATGCTAATGCGAGTGATTTTTTCATAAAATTATCCACCTGAAGTGTGAGTTTAAATACTTATAAAGTTAGACCCGCCAAGTGCTAATACTATTTCATTGTAGTGGCATAGTTTTAGCCGGTTAACTATTTATGGTGCAAAGTAATGTCATTTAAAAGGTTTTATAAGCATAAAACCGGGAGTGGGATCACTTTTAAAGCAAACAGCATGCTTTAGTTAATTTAACAAAATAAACGCTATTTGATACGCTGTTGTATTATGCGAGCTTGTTTATTAAAGTGACAACATTCGAGATATAAACTAGCAGGTGATAAATGAACCAGTTAACCGAAAAATCAATAAGCTGTCCTTATTGTGGAGAAAGTATAGAAATATTACTTGATGCAGCAGATATTGATGAGCAATACATTGAAGACTGCCAAGTTTGCTGTAAGCCAATTTCGTTTGTGGTATTTGAAGATGAAGATGAGTTAAATGTTAATGTATACAGTGAAGATGATACATTTTAAATTGGCGTAAATTATAAAAAGGCTGCAACGCTGCAGCCTTTTTATTGTGTACGGAACTAACTAGCTATTTTGCTCGCGTGCTAGTTGGTTTGGTAAAAGCTCTTCTACTATTTCGCGCGCCGGGAGGGTGTAGCGTGTGCCGTCAAACATTACAGAGGTAAACTCGTTAATATTAGTAATGCCTGTTAAGGTCCAGCCTTCGCCGCGTTTTGGGCAATATACTGTGGTAGTGGGTTGTATTACTTTAAAATCGTCACTCATTACGTTATCTACTCTTTTTGCTTTAAAGATAATGCTTGTTAATAGGGTATGGTAAGTTAATAATGCTTGCCCATAAAGAGCTAATTTAAATAACTACTTAAATAAAATGTTTAATACCACACAGCTTGACCGCGTTACTCTTCGTTTAATTACCCACAAACACGCTGCGTGTTTATTTGATATTTTAAACCATCCTCAGGTTAGTAAATTTAACGACTACGAAACACCGCTTAGCAAAACACAAATCAAACAATTAATTCAAGATGATATAAGCGCCTATTACGAAGGCGAAGTGGTTAGAGTTGCAATTGAACATAATATAACAGGGAAGTTAATGGGCACCTGTGGGCTTTATAATTTAACACCCTGTAAAAGTAGTGCCTTTATAGGTTTTGAGCTGCACCCCGACTTTTGGGATAAAGGCGTAATGTTTGAAGTAGTCACTGGTTTTATTGAAACGCTACTTGAGCATATTACGCTTAAACATTTATCGGCTGAGGTGAGTGCACATAATGCACGTTCTCATAATTTACTTATAAAGTTAGGGTTTAGCTTGCAAGAGCATTCTATTTGGCATAAATCACTTTAACTAAAGACGGCAATTATAAGTGCTTATCTTTTTTCAATCCTGAAAGGTCAACACACTCCAAGTGTAAATAAAATACAAAAAATAACAGCTTTCTATTATAGTTAAGCGTAAGCAAATGAATTTGTTACCCGTGTTTAATTAAACATTAACGCTTAACAAGGATTTTATATGCTAGAAAAACTATCTCAAGATGCGCTTGTTATTTGGGCTACCATTGACCCTATAGGCACTATGGCTCTGTTTGCTGCGCTTACTACTCACTTAACTGATCAACAACGTCGTAAAACAGCCTTTAAAACCGTGCTATATGCGGGTGGCGTTTTATTGGGTTCTATTTTAATAGGGCAGCTAATACTTAATGCGATGGGGATTAGGCTGGTTTCGTTTCAGTTAGGAGGCGGAATTATATTGTTTTTGTTTGGCCTGCAAATGATATTTGGAAACGATTCTAACAAAGCTAAACAAGACCCCGATCACGATATTGCTGTGTTTCCGCTAGCTATACCAGCCACAGCTACTCCAGGCGCTATTTTGGCTGTAATACTCCTTACCGATAACCATATACACCCCATTACTACACAAATAGGCACAGCGCTTGTTACTATTGGAGTACTGGGTATTACATTAATACTGTTGCTGCTTTCGGGCAAAATAATTAAGTTGATTGGAACGGGCGGCGCGTCTATTTTAACGCGTGTGATGGGGATGATTTTAGCTGCGTTTTCAGTTGAGCTTATTATGACTGCGCTTGAAATAAAACAATGGGTTAAGCTCGATTAAGTAATTCTTAAAGTAAATATTTAAGGGGATGCCAAATGGCTATAAAAATAACAAAACTCTATCTTACAAATTTAGCTTTAGCGATAGTTATACTTGTTTTGGGAATATTGGCGATAAATTATTACAATCATTATGTATCAGCCTATACGGATATAACTATTAACTCTAAAGTGCTTAACGAATCACGTAAGGTTTTTATAAGATTACCGACTGATTACAATGCTAAAAAAGCGTACCCGTTAATTATTAAAACCGATGGTAATTTTAATTTAGATACATGGGATAAAGCACTTACAAAACAAGCTAAGAGTGAAAAAGGTGATAAGGCTATATTGGTGTCTATCCCTAATTTATTTTTTAAAGATACTCGTAATCGCGATTTAGTGCCTCCTTATGCCCGCCAAGATGTAAATACACAAGCGCGTTTAGAGCACGAAACACTACCTGAGCCAAACGGTGAAGCTGATAAGTTTTTAGCATTTATCGAAACTGAGTTACTTCCATATTTATCAACAAATTATAAGCTTAGTAATAACCGTGTATTAAGTGGTTTTTCGGCAGGTGGTAGCTTTGTACTTTATACACTGCATACAAAGCCTGAGTTATTTAATGGTTATTTTGCGTTTAGCCCAGCAGCTTGGTATGACGACATGACTGTAGTTAATAACGTAGATGCGTTTTTAACGGCTCAAGCTAACAAAGTTAAGTCGCCTACTTATTTATACCTTTCGGTGGGTGGAGCAGAGCACCCGTTAATGTTAAAAGCATTTAATAATTTAGAGACTGCTTTAACAACAAACCCTAATAATAACCTTGTCTGGCAAAGTGCTATAAACGAAGGTGCTGAGCATTCAGACAATCCACCTCTTAGTGTAGCTAAGGCATTAGCTGGTTACAGTGCGTTTATTAAAAAGTAGGTTAGGTAGGTTTAAGCGATAACTGTATATGCGTACAGTTGTCGCTGTTTTATCTATTTATGATAACGAATCAGTTTTATAGTACTTTACTTAGTTTAATATTATTAACGACTTACAAAGGGAAGTTGGTTTAATTTATTTTTGCACAGCAAATGAAAACACTGTTTTTATATACAGCTTATAGGTATTGAGTTAGAATTCCATCAGTACCCATGAGCATATATCACACTATTTGTTACTGTTTTAATTACCCTTACGCATTTAAGTGATCAGCAATAAGGAGTGTAAGTGCTTTACAGTTTCAATATAGTTTCACCATCTTTTTACACTCTTAATGCAATTAATATAAATTGGCTGGTGGCTCTACATTAAAAGAACACATCATACTTAGTTCTATTTTAAAACTAAACTAAGCAATAGAGTTAAATTGTTGAAAAGGTAATCAAAGGGATAGTGCAAAATACAGGTCGGTGGGATTCAAAAGTATAGCGGAATAAAAAAAGCCCAGTTAAAAAGTTAAAAGGGCTAAAAGGGTTGTGCTTAGGGAAGTTGTAGTCGTTTTAGTTAAACGGGTATTTAAAACTTATATCTAAAACCAAATGCTATACCGTCATCTTCAGACTGCTCCATTTGTGCTTGTTGATCGTCGTTATCGCTTTCAAAGTCGCTAAAGTCTTTACGTGCTTCTACGTAGGCAATAGTGTCTTCGTCAATTAAGTAATGAAGGCCAATAACAGCAAACTGGCGTTTAAATACATCGTTAGGATCGGCGTTAAAGTTTGGTTGTATTACGTAATCATCACCGGCAGCAAACACGTTGTAGGCAATAAAAGGGCGAAAATCGTTATCAAAGCGGTAAGATGCGAATGTTTCTATGCCAATTGCGTCATCAATTAAGCGACCAATATTATCTGTGTCGTGGTTTTTGTTTTTATTTACGTTAGCAGCAACGTAAAGGCCGCGCTTTTCAATGCTGCCCCACATAATGCCTGCACCATAAATTAAATCTTCAACGTTTCGGGTAGAGCCATCGCCAAACGTTAAATCAAACTCACCACGGTTAACACCTGCAGTAAGCGTTAGCATATCTGTTGGTGTATAAGTAACAGAAGCACCAAATGTGTAATTAAATTCAACTTCTTGGGCTGCGCTATCGCCTGAGTTCCAAAGTGTTTCGCATTCTTCTTCTGAAATGTCGCTTACGTCACAGGTATAAAATTCGCTGTTTTTAAGCTGCGCTTGTACTGCAAAATTAAAATCGTTGTAACTATTGCGGTACTGCACTAGCTTATCGCCACGGCCAGTGCCATTTACAGCGCCATCGTCTTTATTATAAGTGTAAACGCCTGCGGCATTGCCATCCCATACAAAGCTATTATTTGTGCCGTAAACTACGTCGTACCATGCACCCCATTGTTTACCAATGGTAAGTTGCCCGTACTTTTCGTGCGAAAGGCCTGCGTAACCTAAACGGTTATATAAAAACTCATCTTGAATTGATTCAAAGCGGTTGTTGTAAACAATATCGCTGCTGCCAACAGGGTTTACACCCCATTCTACGAGTGCAAGGGCAGTCCAGTCTTTCTTAAGCTTTCGGGTAAAGGCAAAGTTGATGCGTGAAGTACCATTAACAACTTCGGTTTCGTTTTGTGTATTAATTACACGCACATCAAGATAACCACCTACTTTTAGAGTGTTTTTATCATCCTTGTATAGCTCTACCGCCGAAACTGCGGGTGCTAGTACAATACTTGCGCTAACCAGTGTTGCTAATTTTTTGCTCATCTTGTGTGTTGCCCTGTGTAAATTGATCAGTGTTTTCACGTAGGTAAAAATTCAGATTTGAAGACTAACAAAGCGATAAACGACTCAAAAGTGAAAAATACTCAATAAAACTGAGCATTAATCTTAATAGGTGTTCACGAGAGGTTAATTTTGTTTTTCAGGTGTTGCTGAGGTTTGTTTTTTTAGTTGTTTTGTAGGTAAAAAGAATTGGTAATAAGTGGTGTGTTAAAATTCTAATTTGAATTAATTTCATCTTGGTTAAAAAATAGCGACTAGTGCAAAAGCTCTAAAACTGCTTTATTTTCATAAATATAGCTTTTTATTACTATAGGTTGTACAAAAATGAGTTAAGTAAACACACATACACGTTAAAAGTGTTTTTACTCTAGGGTCTGTTGATCTTTGCGGATTAAAATTTGTTCAAATTAGGGGCTATTTAATCGCGGCGCGAGGTTTGTAACCTAGTGGGCTAAGTAAAAACCGAGCTACAAAGAGTAAATAGCCCCTAGGAAGACCCCTTTGGGCAGCGCCTGTTTGGCATTAATGCTACGTTATCGCCCATTTATGGGGAATAACCACACTACATAGACTCTGCCTTGCCTTAACACCAAACAGACTGCTGAAAATTCAACCTTGAAAGTTCAACAGACCCTAATATATATAACAAATTATAAACACTCATATCGGTTTATTATGAATGTATTTATGAATTTTAATTTATCTAAATTGAATAACAGTTTGCAAAAACACTAAATTTAATTTGTTATTTTAATTACGAGTAGCTCAGTGATAATAATTGCCTTAAACGACGTGGCTTGCCATTAAACTTTCATAGAAAAACAGGCCATTTTGGTTTAAACTGCGCGCAATTTAATTACATCCTTACTCCCTTGGAGGGTAGCGCTATTATTAGTACAGCTAATGTCACCATGCAATTTGGTGCTAAACCATTATTTGAAAATATCTCAGCAAAATTTGGCGATGGAAACCGTTACGGTTTAATTGGCGCAAATGGTTGTGGTAAATCAACATTTATGAAAATTTTAAGTGGTGAGCTTGAAGCGTCTTCAGGTAATGTAAGTACTGATCCTAATGAACGCGTTGCTAAACTAAACCAAGACCAGTTTGCCTACGAAGAATACTCAGTAATTGATACTGTTATTATGGGCCATAAAGAACTGTGGAAAATTAAACAAGAACGCGACCGTATCTATTCTTTACCAGAAATGAGTGAAGACGACGGTATGAAAGTAGCCGATCTTGAAACTGAATTTGCTGAAATGGATGGTTACTCTGCTGAATCTAAAGCAGGCGAGCTTCTATTAGGCGTAGGTATTGGTACTGAGCAACACTTTGGCCTAATGTCAGAAATTGCACCAGGTTTTAAACTACGCGTGCTACTTGCACAGGTGTTGTTTTCAGACCCAGATATAATGCTACTTGATGAGCCTACCAATAACTTGGATATTTACACCATCAAGTGGTTAGAAGACGTGTTAAACCAACGCGACTGTACCATGATAATCATCTCGCATGACCGTCACTTTTTAAACTCTGTGTGTACTCACATGGCAGATATTGACTACGGTGAGCTACGTATTTACTCAGGTAACTATGACGAATACATGTTTGCAGCAACGCAAGCACGTGAGCAGCTACTTAGCGAAAACGCGAAGAAGAAAAACCAAATTGCTGAACTTCAACAGTTTGTATCACGCTTCTCTGCTAACGCATCTAAAGCTAAGCAAGCTACATCGCGCGCTAAACGTATCGACAAAATTCAGTTAGACGAAGTTAAAGCCTCATCACGTCAAACACCGTTTATTCGTTTCGACCAAGAAAAGCAGTTATTCCGTAACGCGCTTGAAATGAATAACTTAACGCAAGGTTTTGAGGACAATACGTTGTTTTCTGGACTTGAAGGTTTAGTAGAAGTTGGCGAACGTATTGCTATCATTGGTGAAAATGGTGTTGGTAAAACAACATTACTTAATACATTAGCAGGGCGCTTAGCTCCTAAAGCCGGTGAGTTTAAGTTCTCAGAAAATGCAAATATTGGTTACTACGCGCAAGATCACGCAGATGAGTTTGCAACCGACATGAACTTGTTTCAGTGGATGGAGCAATGGCAACAAGAAGGCGACGACGAGCAAGTGGTTCGTAGCTTCTTAGGTCGTATGTTGTTCTCTCAAAACGACATTAAAAAGTCAGTTAAAGTAATTTCAGGTGGTGAGCAAGGCCGCATGCTGTTTGGTAAAATTATGATGCATAAACCAAATATACTGTTAATGGATGAGCCAACTAACCACATGGATATGGAATCTATTGAAGCGCTTAACCTAGCACTTGAAGCCTACGAAGGTACATTAATGTTTGTATCGCACGATCGTCAATTTGTATCATCGGTAGCTACCCGAATTTGGGAAGTTAAAGATGGTAAAATCATTGACTTTAGAGGCAACTACGCAGAATACCTAGCGAGTAAAGACGCTTAATTAGCAATTTAACCTGAACTCTGGATAATAAACCTATCTCGAGCCGCTATTTTTAGCGCTAACTGCGTTGAATTTACTTGCAATAGGCTAGCTATCGACGCGTAAATTCGCCTTGTTTTCACTGAAAATCTCTGGCTAGAGAAGATAAATTTAAATATCACCATGATTCAACACGTTAGTAAATCTCTTAACCAGAGTTCAGGTTATCTACCCGTTAATTCTAAAAAGCCATGTTTAAACATGGCTTTTTTTGTTTTTGTGAGTCGCAATTAAACGGCGTTTGGGTATAATACCCGCCTAAAACCGGACATAAGTCCGCTATTTTGAAAAATACATTACTGAGGAGTATTTATGACTGTTGGCATTATTATGGGTTCTAAATCAGATTGGCCAACCATGGAACATGCAGCACTTATGCTAGAGCATTTTGGCATTAAGTACGAAACTAAAGTCGTGTCTGCACACCGCACTCCTCAATTACTTGCTGATTATGCAAGTTCAGCCGCAGAACGTGGTATTAAAGTGATTATTGCAGGCGCTGGCGGCGCTGCGCATTTACCGGGTATGGCTGCTGCTTTTACATCGCTTCCTGTACTGGGCGTACCTGTAAAATCAAAAGCATTAAATGGTGTTGATTCACTTTTATCTATTTGCCAAATGCCTAAAGGTGTTGCTGTTGGTACGCTTGCCATTGGTGAGCCGGGCGCTGCAAACGCAGGTTTACTAGCTGCACAAATTTTAGGGTGTCAAAATCCAGAAATTTTTGCAAAAATTGAAGCGTTTCGTAAAGCGCAAACCGACACTATATTAGCTAACCCAAACCCTGCAGAGTAATAATGAATATTTTAATATTAGGTGCAGGGCAACTTGCACGTATGATGAGCCTTGCAGGCGCGCCACTTAATTTAAACGTAGTGGCGTACGATGTAGGCAGCAAGCAAATTATGCACCCGCTAACTGGCGAGGTTTATACCACATCACTTGAGCAAGCAATTTCAAACGCAGATGCAATTACTGCTGAGTTTGAGCACATTCCTGATGACGTACTAACACTTTGCTGTAACAGCAATAAGTTTTACCCAGGAAAAGCCGCGATTAAAACCGGTGGCGATCGCTCGCTTGAAAAGGCATTGCTTGATAAAACAAATGTAACCTGTGCGCCGTATCAATTAATTACTGAAAAAGCGCATTTAGAACTTGCCGTTAAAACCCTAGGTAAGCCACTTGTTATTAAAACATGCCAAGCAGGTTACGATGGAAAAGGTCAATGGCGATTAAAGTCAGATGATCAAATAGACGAAATTTGGTCACAAATGGCTGATTTTATTGCATCGGGCACAGAGCTTGCGCCACATACAATTATTGCTGAAAAAATGATCCCGTTTGATCGTGAAGTCTCTATTATTGGTGCGCGCGATAAACACGGTAATGTTGCTATTTATCCGCTAACAGAAAACGAGCATACAAATGGTGTGTTAACTTTATCTATTGCGGGTAAAAACAATCGCAGCGTTGAAGCGCAAGCAAACGATGCATTTACTAAAATAGCAAACGAACTTAACTATGTTGGCGTATTAGCTATTGAATTTTTTGATGTACAAGGCACGTTACTCGTAAACGAAATTGCACCGCGTGTACATAACTCAGGGCATTGGACACTACAAGGTTGTCACTGTTCGCAGTTTGAAAACCACATGCGTGCTGTTGCAGGTCTACCGCTTGGTAATACAGAGCTTAAACACATTACCGCGATGATAAACGTACTAGGGCAACCTAGTATTCCAGCTGACGTACTAAAATACGCAGATGTGACTAGCCATTGGTACGGTAAAACTGCAAAACCAGGTCGTAAAATGGGCCATATAAACGTATCGGCCACTAGCATGAACGACCTAGCAGATAAATTAGGTGAGCTTACTGAATATTTACCTGAGCAAGACTACCCAGGTATTTTAAAAGCGGCAGCTAATTTAATCCTTCATTAAACGGCTAAATACTCGTTTTATTAAATGCCGAGCTTGCTCGGCTTTTTTATGTTTAAAAAAGGCGCGTGGATACCCAGTTTGTGAAATAATGATTGAGTCTAAAATTTTACAGTGAAATTATTTAATGAAACTTAAAGCAATTTATAGCGCACTACTTGTTGCCGCTTCTTTTAGTACTTTTTTTAGTAACAGTGCATTTGCATCAGACTCTCTTCGTGTTGCTACATTTAATGTAAGTATGGATGCAACTAATCACACGCCTAAAGGTGAGCAAATTAAAAGTGATGCTTTAGTTAACGCACTTAAAGCAAACCACCAGCAAATTAAAAACATAGCCGAAATTATTCAACGTGTTCGCCCTGACATTATTTTACTTAACGAATTTGATTACATCCCAAAAGAGCAGGGCATTGAATACTTTAATAAACATTTTTTAAATGTAGGTCAGCAAAAACAAGCGGCTATTAACTACCCTTACTCTTATATAGCCCCAGTAAATACAGGCCTAGCCACCGAGTTTGATTTAGATAATGATGGCAAAAAAAATGGCGTGATGGGCGATGCACAAGGCTTTGGCTTTTTTGAAGGCCATTATGGTATGGCTATTTTGTCAAAATACCCAATCGATTTTGATAAAGTAAGAACTCTTCAAACCTTTAAATATAAAGACATGCCAAATGCACTAATGCCAGTGATGCCTAAAACAGGCGAAAACTGGTATAACGCACAAGAATGGCAAGCACTTAGGCTCAGCTCTAAATCGTTTTGGGATTTACCTATTAACGTAAATGATAAAACCATTCATGTTATTGCATCTCACCCAACACCGCCTGTATTTGATGGCGAAGAGGACAGGAACGGCAAACGTAACCACGATGAAGTAAGGCTAATTGCTGACTATGTATCAAACGCCAAGTATATTTACGATGATAAAGGCCAAAAAGGCGGATTAAAAACTTACTCTCGTTTTGTTATTTTAGGTGATTTAAATGCCGCACCAGAGGGCGATAAAGCGCGTACAAATACCACCGACCAACTGCTTAAAAATCCACTTATTAACGCTCAATTTGTTCCAAAAAGTGAAGGCGCTAAAGAGCAGTACGATGTACTTTATGCACAAAATTACAGTGCTAATTGGCAAGCGCGTGTTGATTACGTACTACCGTCAAATTATGGCTTAAAAATTAAAGACGGAGGGGTGTTTTGGCCAACTAAAACCAGCGATGAATATCGTTTAATTAAGGACAGAAACGCTTCAAGCGATCATCGACTGGTGTGGCTTGATTTAATAGTTGAATAGCGTCCACTAATAAAGGGGGCGTTAGTAAACTGAGCTTTACCCTGTTTAATGGCTATTTATCTTAAAAAATTGCAATAACTTGAGTGCTTCTGCTTAAATACGGCTTAATTATAATAACCGTATAGAAGCACTATGATTTTTAATTTTTCTTCATCTAAAACGTTAGTGGCCTTAGCTGTTGCCTCAAGTGTCATGCTTGCAGGTTGTAGCGCTACTGCTAACACCTCTTCAACACAGCAAAGTGTATTACCAGCAACTAAGATTGCTGCGGTTGTAAACACACCAGCAGATATCGGCTCACAAAAAATAACGCTAGAACAAGCAATGGCCGATCCAGATTGGATGGGTAATCAGCCAGAGAGTGCTTACTGGGCTAGCGATTCGGCTACTATTATTTATGCTCAAAAAGAGCAAGGTAATACACTACGCGATTTATTTAGCCAATCAGTTACTAGCCAAACAGCAGAGCAAGTAGCACTTAATAAACTTCATACTGTGGGTTCAAATAAAGCTGTTTATTCAAAAAATAAAACAATGGCGGCCTACACGTTTAAAGGCAATGTATTTGTTAAAAACCTAAAAACGGGTGAACTTAAACAAATTACAGCGACATCAGCAAGCGAGTCTAAACCACAATTTTTAAATAATGGCGATTTAGTTTACCGCCAAGGTAATGTGTTTTTTAGAGTTGATTTAAAAACAGGTTTAACGACTGAGCTTGCTAACTTAAAGCTTGCCGATGAGCCTAAAGGCATTGAAGAGCCAAGCACTTATATTGCGAAAGAGCAGCATAAACTGATTAAATTTGTGGCGCTTCAACAAAAAAACAAAAAAGATAAGCAAGCACGTAGTGAGCAAATTAATGAACAAAACGATTCAGTTGCTAACACGGCTTATTACTTAGGTGACGGTAATAAAGTTGCTGAGGCACAACTTTCACCAAATGGTGATGCGCTGTTAGTTGTTGTACAAAAGCAAACAGATTGGCGTGGTGAGGGCGATATTATGCCTAACTACATTACAAATGACGCTACCATTGAGCCTAAAAAAGCACGCCGCCGTGTAGCCGATGCTAAAGAAGAAACTTCACAGCTTGTGTACATCAATTTAACTAATAAAGAGCAAACATCACTTAGCTTTAATACCTTACCGGGTTTTGATGAAGATGTTTTAGCTGCAGTTAAAAAAGAAAATTATGCACGTGATGGTAAAACATATAAGTCTAAAAAGGCGCCTCGTGGCATTAACCTTATTATGGACTGGGGTTTTGAGCAAAGCCCAATAGTATGGAACGATGACGGGTCACAAGTTGCTATCATGCTTGAAGCGTGGGACAACAAAGATCGTTGGCTTGCTACCGTTGATTTTGAAAGCAACAAACTCGTTTCGCAGCACCGCCTACATGACGATGCATGGATTGCTTATGCATTTAACGACTTTGGTTGGTTGCATAACTCAAACACGCTTTATTATCTATCGGAAGAGTCGGGTTATAGCCAGCTTTATAAAAAACCAGTAAATGGTAAAGCAACTGCGCTAACACAAGGCCAATTTGAGGTTTCTAATTTAACGCTTACCAGCGACGACAGCGCTATTTATTATAAAGCGAATGTTGAGCACCCCGGTCTTTACGAAATTTACCGTGTTAACCCGCAAACAGGTAAGAGTGAGCAAGTTACTGACTTAAATGGCATGACTGACTACACGTTAAGCCCTGATGAAACCAAGTTACTCCTTAAGCACTCTACAATTACCATGCCTAATGAGCTTTACGTAGCAGATGCTAAAGCAAATACAAAAGCCACGCGCTTAACTCATACAGTGTCGGATGAGTTTTTAGCTAAAAAGCTAACTGCACCTAAAATTGTAGCCGTGCCATCGAGCCATACTGATCAACCAATATACGCAAAAGTGTACTACCCAGCTGATTACGTAGAGGGTGAAGTAGGCAAAAACCGTAAAGCGGTTATTTTTAACCACGGCGCAGGCTACTTACAAAATTCACACATGGGCTTTTCGGTTTATTTTCGTGAATTTATGTTTCATTCATTACTAGCAGATGAAGGCTATATAGTAATGGATATGGATTACCGTGCGTCTAAAGGTTACGGACGCGATTGGCGTACTGCGATTTATCGTCAAATGGGGACGCCTGAAACACAAGATTTAGCCGATGGCGTTAAATGGATGGCGCAAAATGCCAACGTTGATACTAAAGCTGTCGGTACTTATGGCGGCTCTTACGGCGGCTTTATGACTTTTATGGCCTTATTTACCGCGCCAGAGTTATTTCAATCGGGTGCTGCACTTCGCCCTGTTACCGATTGGGCGCACTACAACACAGGTTACACAGCTAATATATTAAACCATCCTGATGTAGACCCGATTGCCTATGAACGTAGCTCGCCAATTTACTATGCTGAGGGTTTAAACAAGCGTTTATTAATTAACTCACCCATGGTTGACGATAACGTGTTTTTTCAAGATTCAGTGCGTTTGGTACAGCGCTTAATAGAGCTTGAAAAGCAAAACTTTGAAACAGCGATATTCCCAGTTGAACCACATGGCTTTGTACAGCCTTCAAGCTGGTTAGACGAATACCGCCGTATTCATAAATTATTTAAAGAAACGCTTTAATTCTTAAAATAAAGTATAAAAACAAAAACGCCGCGTTAGTTTAATAAACTAACGCGGCGTTTTTATTAGAGGAGCAATAGCTTATGCGCTATTTTTGCTTTTTTAAGAGCTCTATAGCCAGTGGTATGGCAAGTAGAGTTCCACCTATAACGCCAATTAAATGTGCATCAATGGCCACAGTGGAGTTAATAAGTTTTCCTATATCGGCATTTGGGCCGCTAAATTGCTCAAACGCTATTTTAATCCATACGCCTATAAATAATAAATAACCCGATTTAAGCCCTACAGTTATATCTTTAACTGCCCCCCAAATAATTACGCCATGAAGTAAAGCACTTAACCCAGTGTAAATATGTATGCTTGGGCAAAACCAATACACACCAAGTCCACACCATAATGCCAGTAAGCATATATTAAACGCATAACGAGCAGGGGATGTATATTCACCATGCAAAAGCCATATTAATAAAACACCACTGGCATTTAATCCCAAATGAGCCCAATTGGCATGAACAAATTGGCTAGAAAAGATTCGCCACAGTTCGCCTTCATCAATTAGGCTTCGGTTAAATTCAAGTAAATTATTTAAATCAAATGCAGCAAAAATGGTACTAAAAAGCAGCAAAATTATAGGCGGTAATATATAACGAGGTTGAATAGGTAAATTAAGCATTTTATTGTAATTTTTTAGTCAAAATTTTTGCATATTGTGCCCGTTTAACTTTAAGATGCCAAATACAACTACGTAATTAAGTGTTTTTAGTATTTTTATGCATTTTAAACTTAACTCATTATTTGCCATTGGACTGTGCGCAGTAACGCTGCCTTCTATTGCACAACCAACTCAAATCGAAACTCGCGAACCTGAAGCCGCTACTGGATTAATCCATAAACAAGTGGTGCAAGGGAATAAGTACATGGTTGCTGCTGCAAACCCATATGCTTCAAAAGCCGGTCAACAAATTTTAGCCCAAGGCGGCAGTGCCGTAGATGCTGCTATTGCTACTCAACTTGTACTTACTTTAGTTGAGCCGCAGTCGTCAGGTATTGGCGGTGGTACATTTATGATGTACTACAACAAAGCAAACAATAAGCTGACTAGCTTTGATGGCCGTGAAACAGCTCCTGCAAATGCAGACGAAACGCTGTTTTTAGATAAGCACGGTAAAGCCGTTAAATGGATTGAAGCTGTAGTAGGTGGGCGCTCTGTTGGTGTACCTGGTATTTTACATGCCTTTGCAAGCGCGCATAAGCAATACGGTACATTGCCGTGGGAAGAACTTTTTAAACCAGCTATTGAACTTGCAGAGCAAGGCTTTGTAATTTCGCCGCGTTTACATGGCTTATTAGCACGCCAGTTAAACCCAGGCGTGTTGAGTATGCCTATTATTAATGAATATTTTTACCCAAATGGTAAATTAATTGAAGCAGGTAGTGTTAAAAAGAACCAAGCACTTGCTGACTTATACAAAGACATTGCAAAGCAAGGCATTGATGCGTTTTACAAAGGCGAAAACGCTAAGCAAATGGTTAACGCCGTACAGCACTCTAAAATTGCTCCTGGTAAGTTGAGCGTACAAGACTTAGCGGATTACAAAAGCAAAGAGCGCGACGCTGTGTGTATACAATACCGAGCGTACAACGTATGTTCAATGGCACCACCTAGTAGTGGTGGTGTAGCGGTGCTACAAATGCTTGGCTTACTTGAACATAAAGACATGAGTGCACTTAAGCCAAATGGCGAAAAAGCGATTCATTACTTTAGCCAAGCATCGCGTATTGCATTTGCCGATCGCGATATGTACATGGGCGATCCCGATTTCACCCAAGTACCAACAAAAGAGCTTTTAAACAAAGATTACATTGCCTCGCGCGCTAAATTAATTACCGAAACAGACCAACCAGCCGTTGCAGGTAACCCTGTAGGTTACTTAAGTTATGCAATGGATGACTCATACGAGTTACCGTCTACCTCGCACGTATCTATTGTCGATAGTAAAGGTAATGCAGTGTCGATGACCAGTTCAATTGAAATGGCGTTTGGCTCTACGGTTATGGTTAATGGCTTTATTTTAAATAACCAACTAACTGACTTTTCGTTATCGCCACGTAAAAACGGCAAGCTTGTAGCAAACCGTGTAGAGGCTGGTAAACGCCCGCGTAGCTCTATGTCACCGGTAATGGTATTTAATAAAGATGGCAGCTTACGTTTAATTGTAGGCTCACCTGGCGGTAGCCGTATCATCGATTACGTTGCACAGGTTGTAGTGGGGGTTATTGACTGGAATTTATCAGCGCAAGACGCCATTAACTTACCGCGTACAACAAATCGTAACGATTACACCAGCCTTGAAAAAGGCACCGCCATTGAAGCCATTGCACCCGCGCTTACTAAACGCGGCCACAATGTACGTATTATTGACTTAAACTCGGGTTTACACGCAGTTGAAGTTAAAAATAATACCCTATATGGTGGCGCTGATCCGCGCCGTGAAGGTGTTGCGTTATCTGATTTAACTGATAATAACGCCACTATCAAATTTTAAATTATGTATAATATGCTTGCGGGCAGTGAAGCCCGCATGTGTTTTCTCTCAATGGTCTGACAAGCTTAATTGTCGTTGCAATTAAACCTTTAATACTGATAATGACAGATCATAACTTAAGACTCCGTTAAAGCCTGGAAATATGACAACTAATACTGATCCTAACTACTTATATATTCATCATTCTGGCCCTGGCCTAATTGAAACACCGCTATTAAATAAAGGCAGTGCCTTTAGTAAAAAAGAACGCGAAAATTTCAATCTTGCTGGTTTACTTCCTCCTCGCTTTGAAACAATAAAAGAGCAAGTTGAGCGTTGTTATCAGCAGTACTCTAGCTTTACCGACAACCTTAATAAGCATATTTACTTACGTGCGATTCAAGATAATAACGAAACACTTTACTACCGTTTAGTGCGTGACCATCTTGAAGAAATGATGCCAATCATTTACACGCCTACAGTAGGTGATGCCTGTGAAAAATTCTCAGACATTTACCGCAGCGCACGTGGTTTATTTATTTCATATGAAGATCGCTACCAAATTGACGACATTTTACGTAATGCGACTAAAGGCAAAGTAAAAGTTATTGTTGTAACCGATGGCGAGCGTATTTTAGGCCTAGGCGATCAGGGTATTGGTGGCATGGGTATCCCAATTGGTAAACTGTCACTTTACACTGCATGTGGTGGCATTAGCCCAGCATACACACTACCTGTAATGCTTGATGTGGGTACTAATAACGAAAAGCTTCTAAACGATCCTATGTACATGGGCGCACGCCATAAGCGTATTGCTCAAGACGAATACGATGAGTTTTTAGATTTATTCATTAAAGCGGTTAAACGCCGTTGGCCAAATGTGTTACTTCAGTTTGAAGATTTTGCACAGCCAAATGCAATGCCACTACTTAAACGCTACCGCAATGAAATTTGTAGCTTTAATGATGACATTCAAGGTACTGCGGCTGTAGCAGTAGGGTCTTTACTTGCTGCGTGTCGTATTAAAAATTCAACCCTAAGCCAACAAAAAGTAGTATTTGTGGGCGCTGGCTCTGCTGGTTGTGGTATTGCAGAGCAAATCATTAGCCAAATGGTGTTTGAAGGCATTAGTGAAGCACAGGCACGTAGCCAAGTATTTATGGTTGACCGTTTTGGTTTGCTTTCAGAGGGAATGGAAGGCTTACGCGATTTCCAACAAGCACTTGCACAACCGCAAGGCTCGTTAAGTGAGTGGACTTACAGCGGTGAATACGCATCACTTCTTGATGTTATGCACTGTGCACAACCAGACATTTTAATTGGTGTTTCAGGCCAACCTGGTTTATTTAGCGAACAAGTAATTCGCGCTATGCACGCCGGTTGTGAACAGCCAATTATTTTCCCATTAAGTAATCCATCTAAGCAGGTAGAAGCACATCCTGCTGATGTTATTAAATGGACAGACGGTAAGGCACTTGTTGCAACAGGTAGCCCATTTGATCCGGTTGAATACAACGGTGAAATTTTCCCAATCCCACAATGTAACAACAGTTATATTTTTCCAGGTATTGGTTTAGGGGTTATTGCCGCTAAGGCGACACGCATTACAGATGCTATGTTAAGTGTGTCTAGCGAAATGCTTGCTGAATCATCGCCGCGTGCTAACACAGGTAAAGGTAGTTTATTACCAGCACTAACTGAAATTGAAACGCTAAGTAAGCGTATTGCATTTGCCATTGCTAAAAAAGCAATCGAAGAGGGCGTTGCTCTTGAGATTACTGATGATGCGTTATGGGCAGCAATCGACAAAAATTACTGGTTACCAAAATACCGTAACTATAAACGTTGCAGTGTTTAATAACGTTTATACGTAATTAAAATAAACAGTGTTGTAGGCACAGTTACAACGCTTAACAAAAAACAGGTAATTGCCTGTTTTTTTGTGCTTGTTCATATTTAATTAACCACGTACGGTGTTTACTTGCTTTTACATAATTAAAGGATCGACTTAATGAAAACTCTGACTCTCGTTTTAGGTAGCGCACTGGCTTTAAATGTACTTAGTTTTGATGCACTTGCTGCTGCAACTCCCGATGCTCCTCATATTTATGTTAAAGGTGAAGCAACCCTTACAACTATGCCAGATTACGTGCAACTTAGCGTAGGTATTACTAAGGTTGATAAAGACTTAATTGCAGCTAAAAATAAAACCGACTTAACCATCGCTAAAGCAATTAAGCTCGTAAAAGAAATTGGTGTTAAAGAGGGAGATATAAACGCCGGGCAAATCTCAATAAACCGTGATAGCCAATATAACCGCACTACCGGTAATCAAGAATTTAAAGGGTTTAAAGTTTCTCGTACATTAACGGTAAAACTTAGCGATATAAATAAATACCCTGAGTTACTACAAAGCTTAGTTAACAACGGTATTAACGAAATTAATCAAACGCAATTTTTAGCAAGTAACTACAACGAGCTGCATAAAAAAGCACAAAAATTAGCAATTAAAGACGCACGTGACGCAGCAAAAGAGTTTAGTGAAGATTATGGCGTTGATTTAAAAGGATTGTACAGCGCATCACTAAGTCCACTCAATGTGCAGTCGCAGCCTTATATGCGTGCAGAAAAAATAATAATGGCTGATAGCGCACCAAGTAACTATGTACCTGATGCCTACCATGCTGGAGAGATTAAAGTTACTGCCTCAAGCTATGCTGTGTATTACATAGACTAAAATTGTTAGATATCTTTACTTTTGGTGGTGCTCAAAACGTGCCACCAACTTCTCACCTTGCTCCTGGCTAATACGCGCAATAGAGTTGAGCATATTAGTCACTTCGCGTCTGTCGTATTCATTAGTTACATGCTCATTAATGTCATCAACAATCGCATTTAAATAATTAAATAAACTGTTGCGTGCATCGGTATCTTTATGGGCAATAAACAAAATATTTTTAAATGCCTCAAGCACGTTTGTCATTACGTATGCATCGCCTTTGGCGTAATTACGAAGCGGTGTAAAATTATCGTGTAGCAACTCATCAAAGCTTGTTTCGTGCAGGTATAGTAATGGTCCTTTATCACTGTGCTTAAACGAGTAATTAATATCGTTAATTGAAAGTCGTTGAATAAGTAAAATGCTCAGCATATCAATTGATTTAACCGCAGTACCAGGATCGTTGATACCCGGGCTCATTGCTTTAACCGCAATCTCTGATATTTGTGTTAATCCATAACGATAATGATCGCTAATGTACTCTTCTATATAAAAAATAAAGCAGTCGAGAATTTTATTTATCAGCTCTTCATCGTTTGCTATATCTTTATTACATTTTAAAAACGGATAGCCTTTAACTGTAAAATAGCCTTGGTTAACAGAGATATAAACCTTTATATCTTGCTCTGCCAAAATGGCACACAGCTTATCGGTATGTACGCCTTTATAATATCCTTCTGTTTTACTGCTAACCGAATGCCACTTGGTAAAATCAGGGAAGTCTTCAACTGGGTTTTCTTGTTGCCTTTGGATAATTGTTTTAATTTCGTTTTTAGTTTGACTAAACAAGCCATTTAATACGTTATCAACCTGAATAGCACGTGAGATTGAATGTATAAAAAATACAAATAAACCTAATGAAATCAAGCCAAAAACAAGTGCAAACAACACACCAATGGAAGGAATAGCCGTACTGCCACCTTCAAGCTTATTAATATTTATAAGCATAATTATTGAGTAAATTATACTGCCTAAATAAAAGCCCAAAACCATTTGGTGTGATTTACGCGTAATAAGCCCTGGCACTACGCGAGGCGATAAACTCGCACTGGCCGAATTTAAAACCACCATTACCATCGAAAAACTAAACACGGTAAGCGAAATAATACTGCCTGCTAAGGTGCTTAAAATAGTACGCGCGTTTTCGGCGCTATCAACGAGTACAACCGATATAAACGATTTTAGTTGCTCAATAGGGGCTAAATATTCAACTGACATAGTAATAATGGCGAATACCAAAAAGCCCACTGAAAGCACTGAAGGGTAAAAGCCAATACTGTTAATCATTCCACGGTAACTATCGGCTACTTTGCGAGGTACAAACATAAAATCCTTTGTATTTTTCTACTTACTTAATACCTCTAGCTTAGCATAGGCATTTATTAAACTTCTGATAATGCTGCTCAAATTTATATGTTATTATCACGCCCACAATAATAGAGCGCATATTTATGCGATAAAAATAACAGGACAACACTGTGATCATTTCAACTTATGCAGCACTACTTGCGTTTTACTATGTTTATTTAAGTTTTAACGTAATAAAATTACGCCAGGCACAAAAAGTATCATTGGGCGACAACGGTGAGCCAAGCCTTCAACGTGCAATACGCGCCCACGGTAACTTTATGGAGTACGTACCATTTGCTGTTATTTTACTTTTTTTAGTAGAGTATCAAGGCCTTGCTAGTCATTACTGTCACATACTAGGTGGGATGTTATTAATAGGACGTGTATTTCACAATTCAGGCATCGTAGAAAAAAACATGAGATTTCGCCAAATTGGTGCTGTATCAACATTTTTAGTCATTATTATTAGTGCATTTGTTATGCTTGTGACACGTGGTTAATTAAAGAAAAGTTAATGAGCAAAATATTTATAATAGGTTTACCGCGTACCGGCACAACCAGTGTGTGCCATGCATTTTTAGAACTCGGCATTACAACAGCGCATACCGCCTATACCAATGCCTGTTTTGAAAATGCTAACGCGATTGCCGACACTCCCATATTTAACGATTTTAAAGCGCTTGATATCCATTACCCAAATTCTAAATTTATTTACCTAGAACGCGAATTGAGTGCATGGCTGCCATCAATAAAGCAGCTCCTAACGCGTATGCACACTAATTTAACGCGCGGCGACGGGGGCTTTAATATTCATATAAAACGCTGTTATTTAAATACGTTTAGTGAGCTTTCGCTTAATAATATTAATGACGATAGTTACTTAGCAGATTGTTATAAAAAGCATTTTAATGACGCTCAAACGTACTTTAATAACCGTGAACATGACTTTTTATCTATTGATATAGCAAAGCCTGATAGTTACAAAAAGCTGTGCGATTTTTTAGCGTTAAAAAGTGACAAAGCTGATTTTGAAAAAATGAATATGGGCGGTAAAGTCACCGCATGGAACGATATTAAACACCCGTTAAAAGTTGAATCTACGGCTAAAGGGCGCATAGATAAATTACTGCCTTACAAGATTTTTTAAATCAAATACGTTAAAATCCCCGCATTATTATTTAAGTTGTACAGAACATGTTTGAATTAAAATACCACACCCCATTTGAATGGACCGAAGTTGTCCTTGCTGACTTTAATACATTTTTACAAGATCATGCTGCTGCTGAAAAAAAAGCATCCGGTATGGCTATGTCTATGCTGTCGCATTACCCAGACAAACGTAAATTAGTAAAAGCCATGACCGACTTAGCACTAGAAGAACTAATACATTTTAAACAAGTGCTTAAGTTACTTTTAGAACGCGATGTAAACCTAGGTGACGACAAAAAAGATCCATACATAAAACAAATTCGTGCACTATTTAGACACGGACGCGATGGCTTTTTAATGGACCGATTACTGGTTGGCGGTGTAATTGAAGCACGCGGCCATGAACGCTTTTCTCTAGTTGCCCAAGCATTACCTGAAGGCAAAGAAAAAGACTTTTATGTTGCTATTGCTAAGTCAGAAGAAAAACATAAAAATCTATTTGTAGAACTCGCTTACGAATACTTTGAAAAAGAAGAAGTTGATGTTCGCCTAGAAGAGCTATTAATAGCTGAAGCGAAAATCTGTGAAAGCATTCCTTTTACTGCGGCATTGCATTAATTAATACTAGTGCCTGTAGGCCTTTCAGGATTAACCTCGAAAGATAAACAGGCCCTAGCGCAGAGTGTATTTACACGCTCTGCGCATAGTCATTTTAAGCTCACGCCTTTATTAATCCCTGTGTGAATCATTGATTTGCAATTTGCGAATCAAAATAATAAAAAACACGTTTATACATCTTAATCCACTGATTATAAATACAAAAACCCTTGGTCTCATACTTGCTACCTATACAGTAAGCAAATTGAGGGAAAGGCTTATGTTAAAATTTATTTTTATACTATTACTAATATCTTTTACCGCTATGGGCAGTGAAAGTCATTTAGATTATATAGAAAATGCAAATGGTGAGCGGGTACAAAAAGTATCGCACTTAGTTAAATGGACGCATACTCGCTTTGTGTTTACCCGTGATATTTCTCGTATTGCACTTGGCCACGAAACAACACTTGATGTGAACGTGGTAAATGGCCGTGAGCTACTAATTTTAGCTAAAAAGTTGGGCCGTACATCTATGATGGTGTGGTACGACGATAAAAGCTCTGAAACATTTTTACTTGGCGTAACCGAAGACTACAGCGTACTAGAAAATGCCTTAAACGACATCCATCCTGACGTACAGCTAACCATAGCGCCTGATCGCCATGCTGTTGTATTACGTGGTGAAGTACCTACTATAAATTATCGTCATGCCGCTTATGAAGCTGCAAAAAACTACCTTTATGCCAGTAGCTCACAAGCATCACAACCCGTTATCACCTCAAATCCTAACCAAGGTATGTTTAATTCACTTGCTCAACGCTTGCAAGGCTTGGGTAACGCAAACGGCGGCAGCTCTCAAAACTCGAGTAAAGTCGCTATTATTAATTTAATAAAAGTAACTCAAGCACCCAAGCCTAAAGAAGAACGTATTAGCGAAGTAATAAAATCAATGGGCGCAGATAAAGTGACCATTAAACGCATCTCGGTTGATGAGTTATCAAATGACGACAACGATGTGTTTTTACTTTCCGGCTCTGTAAAAAACCAGATAGAGCTAGTGCGCTTATTAAATACAATTAATAAATTATTCGAACCAGAGCAAGCATTACAAACTCAGGGTTCTCCTCTTGATCCTAATAATTTAATGGGCGGCGCAACGCAGGATAAAAGTTCAGGTATTGAAGTACTTGCCAACGAGTCAGGCGGTTTAATAAATGATGCTACCTCAGGATTAAATTTAAGTAATGTGAGTTCTAATATTGCAAGAGCAACGTTGCTGTCAGTGGCTGGCGGTAAAGTTTTGTCGAGTATTGAAGTTGAAGATTTACCGCAAGTGCGTGTATCGGTGCAGCTATACGAAGTAAATCAACGTAGGTTAAAGCAATGGCGCCCAGATATTAGCGTGCTCTCTAATGGATATGAAAAAGAAGCGGGTTTATTTGGCCGTGACGGTATGACTAATCGTGAATCTGGCTCTGCAACAATAGAAAATGCGCTGCAATTAATTGGCGGTCAATTAACTAATAACTTACAGCTTTCTACCTCACAGTTTGCCATTGATATGTTATTTTCATTACTTGAACAAGAAGGTATTTCTCGAACGCTTTCTCGCCCTACAATCACGGTTTTAGCCGGTGAAAGTGCCGTGTTTAAAGTCGGTGGTGAAGTACCTGTACCTACAAGTTATAGCCCTTCAGGAATTACAAGCGGGCAGCAAGGTAGTAGTGGGTCGGTGTTTAGCGGTACAGAATTTAAATCATTTGGAGTTGAATTAAATGTACGCGCCATGGTTGACGACAAAGACAGAATAACACTTGATCTAAACCCTGTAATTTCATTACCCGATACCACGTTAACCGCCGAAATTGCACAAAGTACAGGCAGCAGTTTAAACAGTAGTGCATTTAATACACGCAGCATGCAAACATCAACACGTTTAAAAGACGGACAACCTCTTATTATTGGTGGCTTAATTAGCACCGATAACAACGCAAGCCACGACTTTGTACCTGATGGCAACGGCAATAGCATGCTAGGAAAGTTAAGCGAAACAACCAGTAAAAGTGAAAACAACCGCGAGCTAATTATTGTTGTTACTCCAAACCTGGTGCGTGAGCCAATTAATACCTTACGTTCGTGGGAGCAGGCAAATATAGACACCCAGTTACTTAGTTACATACAGGAGCAAGGGCTATGAAAATATTTTATATAATTTTACTGCTTACTTTATCGGGTTGCGCTCATATTGATTACAAGCCAACAGTAAATCCTTACAACGCGTTGAGTGACATCGTTAAAAAATACCAATTAAATTCCCAACCATTAAAGTGTGAAGGTATAAATGCAAGTAACTGTTTAAACCTAGTGCATGAGGTGAATCAGTTAATGCTTGAACACCCCGATAACAAGGCAATACTTTCAATATCGGCCTACGTACTTTATAAAAGTGGCCGTGCTAATCAATCTCAACAAGTTATAAACACATTACTGAATAAAGCTAATCCACCATTAAATGCAATTACTTTAGGGGTTACGTTAGCAATAGAGCAAGGTAATTTAGCTAAAGCAAAAAGTATTGCTCAATACGGCGTTGATGTTTTTGGTACACATGCTTCACCATACCTGCAAATGGCCTCTATACATTATGCTCAGGGCAGTTACGTTATAGCTTCAAACTACTTAGAGCTTTCGGTTAAGTTTGGTTTAAATAGCACTGCCTATTTTTACCATAAAGGGTTAATTGAAGAAGCTAATACCAATAATTTATTGGCTTGTGGCTACTATGAGCAAGTTTTACGTGCAGAACCCACGCATAAAAAAGCACTTGCTAGGCGCGGTAAACTCTCCGTTTTAGGTAATTGTTATTCTTAAGGCCTTCGGGCCTTTTTTTATACCTAAAATTTGGCATTATTTAGGGCCAAAACCACTTTATTATTTATCAAAAATACAAGTAAAGCTTACGCTCATCCTACGTTTTATACGTAACCTCACAAGACTGCTTTTAATATTTACCCCTTACACTATCCATCAGTTTTAATAATACTTTCAATAACGTAAACCTAGCATTATTTATCTAAAATATTTTTAATATTGATTTGCATTTTGCATTTTGCAAATCAAAAATTAAAACATCTAATAAACAGTAACCATTAAAAACATAACCAACTGTATTTAATAGTTATTTATAGCTGGCATGGTCCTCGCAATATGTAAAGTGAGCATAAGCTCTTCTAATTTAAAGGCTACGATTATGAAAACTATTAAACATAACTTAAATAGCAAAAAGCAAAAAGGTTTTGTACTAACGTCAGAGCTAATCATTCTTTCTACTTCAATGGTAGCAGCACTTGTAATTGGTTTATCTACATTACGTGACTCGGTAACCAGCGAACTTGAAGATGTAGCTGAAGCAATTGGCTCACTTGACCAAAGCTATGTATTTGACGGCATGATTAACGCCGAAGGCACTGCTGAAGTGTCTGGCTCTGGGTTTGTAGATTCAGTTGATGTGTACGCAGGCGATGGCAGTTCATTCACTTTTGTTGCATCAGACTTTAGTGAAAGTGCCGCACTTGTTAATGCAACACCAAGCGGCGATGCTGCAACACGTACAGCAGCAGGCGGTTCACAAGGTAACTAACGCAAGGTACCCAATATAAGGCAACCAGGTTTGAATACCAAGCTTAAGGCTCACTGCCACAAAAGTGTGGCAGTGAAAGTTACTCTGGAGGAATATTATGAAAAGTAAAAGTAACAAAGGCGCAACCACTGCGGCTCTCACATTACTCATCACCTCTGGCATGTTAGCTTCGGCTTTGGGCATTAGACAGGTAAGCGATGAAAATAGCGTAACAGCCTGGGTAGTAAACAAAAATATGTCGGCCGGTCAAACAGTAACCGTTCACGATGTAGAGCAAAAGAGTATAGATCCAAGTAACTATTCAAATATTGCACTGAGCGTTCAAAACCCACGTGCATTAATTGGTCAAAAATTAGCAACTAATAAAATGGTTGAACAACCTTTGTTCGACACCGATTTTATTAGAGCGAAAAGCCAAAATTTATCAGAAGCCATACCGGCAGGGCGTGTTTTATATACTTTAAAACTAAACACCTTAGATATTCCGCTTTCGCGCATACACAAAGGTGACCGACTCGACATAGTCGCTAAAACTAATCGCTTAGTAAGAACAGTTGCCCGTGATGTACAGCTTATTGGTGTTTCGAAAGGTCCTAAATCGCAAGCCGCTAAAAGTGGCGTAATGGATAATTTAGCTAAAGAGTCTAATTCTGCTACGGGCGGTGTTTCATTAGTCCTTGCGGTACTTCCAAAAGATGTTTATTCGTTGGCGGGTATAGATAACGCCGACAAAGTTTCAATTATTGTGCATAGCGCTTATGACATTGAACAAGGTCGTTTGCAAAACTTTTCACGCTTACAAACCAGTCGCACAATCGAAGTGGTTAAAGGCGTTAAAAATGAAGCTGTATATGTAGCTAAGTGAGTTTTTATGTTTAATTTATCAAGCAAACATGAAGAAGTTCAAACCAGTTTAAGTACCTTTGAAGAGCTTAAAAAGCTATTGCATGATGCCGTTATCGAAGAGTACGAACAAGAACCAACCGCGCTTTTATCAAGTAATGTTCTCGAAAAAATCTCTGTATTGTGCAGTGAAATTCCACAATTTAATCAATCTTCATTTAATCAACACCAACAAGAGCAGGTTGTTCAGGCTGTATTTGATGAAATTCAGGGTCTGGGTCCTATTGCACAGTTTATGCTGGACGATCAGGTGAGTGATATTTTAATAAACGACACGCAGGATATTTGGATTGATAAACAAGGCAAACTACTTTGCACAGCCAGTAAGTTTGATGACGAACGCCATTTACGCCGATTTGTTGATCGCTTACTTGATGGTTGTGGCCGACAAGTGAATGCGCTTATGCCAATTGTTGATGGCAAACTAAAAGATGGTAGCCGTGTTCATATTATTGTACCGCCTGCGTGTACCAGCGCAGCTATTGTGTCTATTCGTAAGTTTAACCATAAAAAAATAAACGATGACTTTTTAGTTAATAACCATTTTTTAGATAAAAACATCCTATCATTTTTAAAAAGTGCAGTTAAAACAGGCGTTAATATTTTAGTATGTGGTAATGCCGGAGCGGGTAAAACGTCATTATTAAACGTACTTGCTAACTCAATTAACGCAAATGAACGTGTGGTAACCATTGAGGAAAGCGCTGAGCTTAATTTGCATCACAACCACGTTGTGCAATTAGAAGCCCACGACACAAACAGCGATGGTAAAGGTGCAGTTAGCCTAAGAGATTTAGTAAAAGCAGCCCTTAGAATGCGCGCAGATAGAATACTTGTTGGAGAGGTACGCTCAGGCGAGGTAATCGATATGCTCCAAGCAATGAACTGTGGTCACCAAGGTTCGATGACGACCATACATGCTAACAGCGCAAATGATGCCGTTATTCGTTTATCTACCTTAGTGCAGTTACACAATGCACAACTGAGCGATACCCATACAAGTTCGCTAATCGCGTCGAGTATTCAACTTATTGTGCATGTTTCTCGCTCAACTAATGGCACCCGAACTCTAAAAAGTATTGGTGAAATTAAGCGTGTTAATGGCGGCGCACATTTTAGCCCGCTTTATAGTATTAACGAAGCAGAGCCTGTACAAAGTGAGTTAATAGATAACTCAAGTGTTATTGAGTTTATGAAAGGCCAAGGCGCAAATGCAAAAGAATTAAAAGCATTACTGCACAATAACCCGGAGGCTAACAATGACTAAACTTGATTATTTATTAGCTATAGCGGCGGTTATAACCTTTGTACTTGCAACTAGTGTGTTGGTTTCTTTGTATGCTAAAAATAAAAGCAGCCAAGGCACTAAAAAAGTAGATATTTTAGAAGAAAAAGACGTACTTACTCTGTCACTACGAGTGCTAGGCTTAAACATAAGTAACGCCTGGTTTATAAGCATGGCGTGCTCGCTCTCTAGTAGCTCATGGTTTTTAGCTAAATTATATTATCCAGAGGCATCAACCAGCGCGTTTATTATTTCAATCGTGGTTTTTGTAATCTGTTTTATAACTGTGATTGACTTGGCTCATTATAAATTAGCAAAATTTGAGCATCATTTTTTAGAATTTATTGAAACCGTACAATCGTGTTTAAGCACTGGGCTATCGCTACAGCAATCAATGCAGTTTGCTGATGAACATGCAGACCCATATATAAAAAAACAAAGCACCTTACTAATACAACGCATGAGCATGGGTAGTGATGCCGAAACGTCGTTTGCCCCTTTAATTGAAAGATACAACTGCGAAACCGTAAGATTGTTTGCTCATAGCATCATTACACATACACAAAGCCAGTGTGATTTAACCGATATGCTAAAAAGCGTATGCAACATGATGTCGCTTCGGACCCTCGACCGACAACAGCTAAAAGCTAAGCTTTCGGGTACTAAATACGCTGCTGTATTTAGTGGTTTTTTACCTTACGTACTAATTCCTTTATTTAGCTATACCGATCCAACCTGGTTTGAACCATTATTAAACGACCCTAATGGGATTGCATTTATAACGGTTGCGCTTCTTTGTCAGCTATTTGGTTTTTTATGGCTACGCCTTAGCTTAAGGGTAACATTATGATTGATATACTTTTACTTATCGGACTTTTAGTAAGTATGGGCTCATTTATCCATATTCATAGGCAATCTCTTAAAGTTGAATTAGATAAACCCGATACTAAAAACATTAATTGGTATCCGCTAATCATCATCTCTAAACGTCAACTAAGACAAGCAGGGATTCAAATTAATAAAATATTAATAAGCCTGTACTGCTTCAAAGTGGCTGCTACTTTTAGTGCATTTACGGTTATAGAACTAACAGGTTATGAGCTGAGCCAATCGATTAAATTATTACTGTGTTTTATGTGTTTTTTTGCACCCGAATGCTGGTTTTTATTACGTAAAAATCAACGCAAAACCACTATTAATAATAGCTTAGAGTTTTTTTTACGGGTGTTACTGGTTTACATGCGCGCTGGATTTTCACTAGAGCGCTCATTTGCACTGGCAGTTGATCATGGATTAAGTCAAAAACACCCATTATACAAAGAGCTAAAGTTATTTTTATTCGAACTAAGCGCAGGTAAAGATCGTGAATTTGCATTTAATTCACTTTTTGAAAGAACCGGCGTATTAGGAATTAAAAAGCTCGCCAACTTAATGTTAATAGGGTCAAAACTTGGTACGCCACTTATCCAAGCAGTAGAGGCTCAACTTGAAGGCCTAGCTCTAAAAAAGAACATTTTACTCGCTAAAAAGGTAAACAAAAAAGCGATGCACACAACCTTTCCCATTATCTTAATTTGTTTTCCGATGTTTTTGGTATTGGTGTTTTTTCCCGCAGCATTACAAGTAATGAACGTACTTAAAATGCTTGTAGAAGTGTTATAGGAGCCTGATATGAAAAAGCATTATCAACATGGGTACATACTTACTATTGAGCTTATATTAATTATTACAATTTTAATTATTGGCTCAATTGGCGGGGTTATTTTAGTCAGAGATGCCCTTATTAAGCGCCATCAAACTAAGGTAGATAATCAAATTACTGTCGTTGATGCTAACAATAGACCACTCGGTATTGCAGTAAGTTTTGATGAGCATCAAGCACCACTCATATTTTATACAGACCGTGGAGCAAACAACACGTACAGGGCATTAATAGGCATACGAGACGATAGGTTTACCTCGCGAGAAGCTGTTTATTACGATGCTCCAAATTGCCAAGGTAACCCGTGTTTAAAGGGCTTAAGTGACGAAGCAACAGACAGCCAAGGTGTTAGCAAGTTAAATAATACCGGTAATGTAAGTTATATAAATGCGCTGCAGCAAGGTCCAAATTATGCAATAGGGCAGTTAGGTAATACCGTTATTGGTCAGTTATTAAGAAGTACGCCACAACAATGCCCAGCTAATAGTGAACAAATTCTATCTCGTTATGTATCGCAAAAAGTAGTAACAGGCTCACCTTGTGAAAGCTTTGAAATAGATAAGCAACCGGCCGACAGCAGTTGTTTAGTTGGCTTGACCGCTTTGGGTCATCCACTTGTAGGAACCGACGGTCGAGAGTTGGCGCTATCATGTGACACATGCCAAGCAGGGTACGAATCGCAAGGCGACATACTTGATTTATATTTACCCGAAGTAGAATCCCTCTTAAAAGAAGCACTTAAAGCGCTTAAGTTCGTTCTTATAGGAACAAACTTTGATATAGAGCTTGGCACTATATGCTGCCCAGAAGGGACACGCTTAGAAGAAGATGAAAACATTGTAGAGACACTCGTCTTCACTATTTTACAAACTACATTTGAGCTCGCCGGTATTGATTTAGTAAATAACCTTATTATTAGTGAAACACTGAGCTTAATAGGGATTGAGCCAGGCATTACATATTGCAAAACATCACTTAATTTAGTTAATGCAGAACAAGTAATTAATATCACCACAGGCGAACCAGCACTTAGTAGCTTAACACCACCATTTAAAGTTTTACTGCCAGTACATAGCGGCCAAAACAGTACAACGTGGATACATACTCCCCCTAAAGGGGAAGGAGAACGTCAATGAACGCCTCAAATATATTTACCTCACATGCTAATGTAGCAGATACACAAACTGATGAAATATCAACAGAAATTAAAGAAACGCTAACACTACTAAAACAGTTTTATGATGTTCCAATTGTTAAATTTATCGATTTTAGAGAAGTTTATTCAGAGCAGTTAATAACCTGCAACGATAAAGAAAGCGTCGAAAATGAGTTATTAAGCTATCAAAAACGCTGTAGACAAGAAAAACTATATTTATTTGAAGATACCTTTTTTGATGATGTATCAAACAACACGCACAAATTAATTCGTTTTTATGCACAATATCCAATTTATAGTGTCACTAATAAATTAATTGGCGTAGTGCTGATGGCCGATTTAGCACCTAAAACATTAATAGGTTCACAAAAAGATCAGTTTATTTCATTTGCTCAATTATTACAGACACAGTTAAATAAAAATTCAGATTCAGTAAGTAATCAAAGTGCTAAGCCTGAGAAAAAAAATTATGATGAAAAGTATATTCATGTATTTAGTTTAGCGCCCGTCGCATTTTTAATTGCATTAGTATTATGCTCATTCACTGCATTACTTCTTTATACTATTGAAAAAAAGGAGCTGCAAAGTAACTACAATCAACAAACCCAGCAATTACGTAAAACGTTATTTAATGCATTAGAGCGATTTGATAATCAAGGATTGTATATATCTCAAAAAGATTTAGTTATTGCAGGCTTTTTGCAAAGCCAAAATAACTATACAAAAGAGCAGCTTAACAATTTAGTGCAGAGTCAGGTTTCACAAAGTTTAACTTACAAAGGGTATGTTGTGTTTGATTCTGAGTATAACCAGCTTGCACTTTGGTCAAAAAATAATTTTGATTTAGCCGCGTATGGGTTTACAAACTGGTTAGAAAAATTTAATAAAAGAGCAAATAAACAAGCAGTAGAAGTATTTACGGTTGCTGATACGGCCTTCTTAATTTCTGAAATAAAAATAAAACAAGGCTCTATTTATACACTTACAGCATTTGATTTAAGTAAGTTTTTAAAAGCCGTTATTGGCAAATTAAACACTGAAAATTATAACGTTTTTATAGCAACACCACAGTTTACTTTAGGA
This sequence comes from Pseudoalteromonas sp. SWN29, assembly GCF_015864465.1. Lineage (NCBI taxonomy): Bacteria > Pseudomonadati > Pseudomonadota > Gammaproteobacteria > Alteromonadales > Pseudoalteromonadaceae > Pseudoalteromonas > Pseudoalteromonas sp. SWN29. The sequence goes on along the minus strand of NZ_JADYXE010000023.1, from coordinate 28,702 downwards.
AAACAAGGAGAAGTAAACCCGAGTATAATTAAAAATAGTATTAGCGCTTTAAGCAGTCGTTTTCCACCTACTTGGCGCTTGCATGTGCAACCAATGAATAAAATAGTACGACCACAAATAACTAAATACAGTTTAATTAGATTAGGGTTAATCTCTTTTTGTGTATTCGCGTTTGTGTATTATTTTTTACGTTTACCAAGGCGTTTACACAGTGAAATAAAACAAAAAAATCAGTTAATACTCAATAGAGAGGAGCTTTTTTCAAGTTCTCTGGATGCACTGCCGCATGGGTTTGCTATTTTTAATAGCCATGAATTTCCTGTGATTACCAACAATGCTTTTAATCTTTTATTTGCACAGGTGAATAAACAAAACAGTCAGCTATCGTATAGCCAGCTGATAAGTATTGCGCAGCAGCATAATATTATAAATCACTACCATGAACATCATAAGCTTGATGATGACCGTAACCAATTAATAGATATAGGTTTTACAGACGGGAAGTGGATAACTGTATTACAAAGACATACAGATTTTAATGGTTTCGTTTGCTACTTTAGAGATGATACAGAGGCACATCAAAAAGAATGTTTACTCGCTGATGTTCTCGAAAAATCAAAACAGACAAATCAATTAAAAGAAAAATTTGTTACAAGGCTTAGCCGTCAGTTAAAAACGCCTTTATCATCTTTAAAGTCATTAGTTGAAATATCTAAAGATCCAATAAGCTTTAACGAATTTAAAAACAATGTGGGGAATATTTCTGATGCATGCGACCAGCTCGAAAGTGTAATTCAGCAACTCGTAAATATAAATAAATCGGAAATAGGTAAGTTAAAGCTTCAGGCCAAAAACGTAAACCTAAATCAAATGATCAATAATAATATGTCGATTTTAGCTAAAGAGGCTGAAAATAAAAGAATCGTTCTTAAAAATAATATTACGCCTGAATTAACGGTCGCAAGCGATGAAAAGTTAATTTCTCAATTGGTTATTCAATTAGTGACTGAGGTTTTGGATTCATCAAATAATACAACGCTTTCAATTAACGCTCAGATTAAAAATGAAAGTAAACGTAATTACTTATACCTCGATTTTTCATTAAGTAATTTGATCGACAGTAGTAACTTTATAACTGAGCTTAAAAGTATATCGGGTGATGATATAACGCGCTTTATAGATGATAAAGACGTGTCATTAGAGTTAAAGTTTTTTATTTCAATATTTAAAATGTTAGGTGGTAAAGCGATAATTGTAAGTAGTAACGCGAATAAATCAACGATATCACTTTCTATGTTGATCAACATAGCAACCAAACAAGGTAAAGACAATGAGCAAGAAGTACCAAGTAGCTCGTTAACAAATAATGATTTAGTAAAAGCTAGTTTAGTAACTAACAAACACCAAAACACGCTATTACTGGTTGATGACGATCCTCTTGTTGAGATTGTAATTAGAGCGATGCTAAAAAATGAGAATATTAAAATAGATTACGCGCGCAGTGCAATAGAAGCGATGTTGATGGTATCGCAAAACAGTTACGACATTATTTTAATGGACATAGTAATGCCAGAATTGTCGGGAACTGACGCTATGTTAAAAATTAAAAAACACAGTGACAATTTGAAAACTAAAATAATTGCGCATACATCGACACCCGATACAGATTCAAAATACGTTAACCAGGGCTTTGATGACATGCTATTAAAACCAGTAAAACAAGGTGTATTAATAAACCAAATAACACGCATTTTAAAAGATAAGTCGTTATAAATTAGCGTATATTACTGGAACAGTAATGAGGTAAAACATGAAAAACACTATTGAAAATATGGCTGAAGTTATCGAGTTTAAAGTAACGCCAATAAATAAAACTAAACGACTGCTTTTAGTAGATGATGACTTGCTAATAGAAATAGTAATTAGAAAAATGCTTAACGAAGAAAATATTTTAATAGATTTCGCATCAAGTGCTATAGAGGCGCTACTTATGGTTTCTCAAAATATTTACGATATTATTTTAATGGATATAGTAATGCCGCAATTTACAGGCACCGACGCAATGCTAAAAATAAGAAAGCATGCTGACGCATCAGCAACAAAAATTATCGCTCATACATTTAGTGAAAACGAAAATAGTGATAACAAGTATGTAAAGCTTGGGTTTAACGGCCTGTTATTGAAGCCAGTTAAGCAAAGTGTATTAATAGAAAATATTAGATATTTTTTGGAATGATAAATAGAAACAGTAGGGCGGTTAACTATTTTTTATTTATAGCTTACTAAAAAGTTAAATTATAATTTTTGAAAGCACTAATATTTATTAGTGCTTTTGCGTATATGAACCTTTAATTTATTTAAATTTGTAAAAGTTCTTTAATAAGAATAATTATTTCAAATTATTCCTTCAAAGTATTACAAACTACGCTTTTGTAATTGTTGCATATATAAGAGTCATCGTTTCACACTTCCTAAAGCAATTTAATAATCATAATTATTAAACCTATAATTTTATGGGGTAAGTAAACTAACTTAGCCTAGAGCCTACGTATCACAAGGGTTTAACTTTAAAAACATTATGATGCTTCAATAATTAATAGATACTCATCTTGGGATGAAATTTGCTTTATAGGCTTATATTCCGGTTTTATCGGTTACTAAATATTATAATTTTTTAAAATTAACGAGGCAGAAATATGAACAAAACACAGTACGTTACAGTAGAGGGTCATAAAATTGCATACCAATAAATTGGTGAAGGAACATCATTATTATTAATACATGGTATACCGACTAATAATGCATTATGGCAAAATGTTATGCCAAAACTAGCATCTAAGCATCGCACCTGATTTACTCAATTTTGGTGAATCTGATATGCCAAGCGACACAGATGTATCTATAAATGCACAATGTAGAATAATGCTTGCACTTAATACTTGAATTCAAGAGTTTATGGAAGAGCTAAATATTTCTAAAACAAATGTTGTAGCTCATGACATTGGTGGCGATATAGCTCAATTAATGGCTGTAAATCATCCGGATAAAGTAAACGGGTTGGTTTTAATTGATAGTGTATGTTTTGATTCTTGGCCAATACCAGAGTTTGAACCTTTGCTAGAACCAGGTGTAGAAGAAAAAACAACTGTAGCTGAATTTGTGGATACATTAAGAGATTTCATGCCCAAAGGTGTTTACGACTCGAGCGTAATGACTGAAGAGTTAATGGAAATATACTTAAAACCTTGGAGCAACGAGCTGGGAAAAGCCGCTTTATTTAGTAACATGCGCAGGCTCAATAAAGAATATACCGAAGCTATTACAGGCGACCTTAAAGCTTACCTCATGAAACGCTCATATTATGAGGTGAAGAAGACAAGTTTCAAAAGCCAAATTCATCAGCCAAAGTATGTGCCAATGTTAGAACAAGCCATATTGATTTGGTTGGACAAAGCAGCTCATTGGTGAATTCATGAATGATAAAACATTCTAGAACATCAGAAACACATCAACTGGATGGTTTAAAAACTATTAAATTCAATAGCTTGAGTTTTACTATATAAAACAGCTACTAGGTAATTATTGTTTATACCGCTTGGATATATTAATTACCAAGCGGTATTTTTATATGTTCAAAAGCTAATATAGTAAGTGGGTAAGACACTGACTATTAAGATAAGTAGGTTGATGCTTATTAAATAGTCAAAATATCGCGTTTATACGTTAATTAATGAAGGTGAGTAACTTGGTTATGTATTTATTTATGCTATTTAACATAATGTAAATTATAGGTAGTTTATGACTATGTAGTAAGAGCGCTTAAATGCGCCCTCGCTATGTCCAATACTAGACGGTATCGGACATTACGTGGTTTTATTACAATAACAAGTATTACTAATACAGATGCTTTGCTTTTCAAATTGTTCAATCAATACTTAATAAACGCTCAGCTGTATATTCGTTAGTAATTAATCCACTGATCATGTTTGACCTTACTGCGCCCAAAATGGCTAACACTTTTTCTTCACCAGCAGCTATCGCATAAATCTGTTTGTTAGTATTTGTTTTTAATGGCGTACTTGCTACACGCTGATTAACTGTGCAATCTAAAAGCTTACCGTTTTTATCAAACACCCAACTAATCATTTCACCGACGGCACCTAGTTCTTGTAACTCTTTAAGTTCTTGCGCATCAATAAAACCATCTATATGTAATGGCGATTTTTCACCTAAGCTACCAATACCCACAAATGTTACATCGGCATCTTTAGCGAGTTTTAAATTACCGGTAATATTTTGTTGTGCATGTAACTGTTCTTTTTCTTCAATACTTCTTGGTAAAACTGGCAATGGCATTGGGTAATGTTTTGCATTGGTGTGTTCGGCCATTCTTACTACAACATCATAAGGCGAAGCCGATCCATCCAAAGCCATATTACCTAGCATTGCTACAATTTTATGTTGCGGACAATCAACAGTTCTTAGCTCATCTACACATGAACGTAAAACTCGACCGGTTCCCATAGCAAGTACTTTGGGTTGTTCTGATTTTAAATGGCGTTCTATTTCTGCCGCGCCAGCTTGAGCCAAACCTAATGCAGATGAAGGTTCAGACGGGTCGCTCGGTACAACTTCGCACGAATCTAACCCAAAACGGCTTTTTATTTTTTCGGCCAGATCCATACATTTAGCAATCGGATGATCTAGCCTAACTTTAATTAGCCCTTGACTAACTGATAACGCAACCATTCTTTGTGCAGACTGGCGAGATATGTTGAGTTTTTTAGCTATTTCATCTTGCGTTTTACCGCCAACATAATACAACCACCCTGCTCTGGCCGCATCGTCTAGCTTTCTAATTTCTGTATTTGATAGCTTTACCACGTAAACCTCTTAAAATAGAAGGAAAACTAAGTCCTTATTTTCATTACATAATTTTAATTATATGTGCTGCTATATAAATTATTTATTAATTTTTGAGTATCTATTTATTAATAACGTTTTTGTTATTTATAGTTGTAAATATACCATTCCTTAATAAAAAATACCTAGGTTTCATAGGATTATGTAATTAGAATTTAGTTAATAGCACCTTTATAAAAGTGCTATTTAAGGTAATTTAAAATTGGGTTTAGCTAATTGTTAAACCATTATTATCAAACTTTAATACTTTATCTGCAGGTGCGCTTAGGTAAATACTGTCGCCATATTTTAATGGGCAATCACCATCAGCTTTTACTGTTACGGTACCTTTTCCTTCAATATTTATATGTAAAAAGCTCTCCGATCCTAAGTGTTCAATAACACCGACAGTACCCGCCCAAGTGCCGCTTTCTGAAGAGAGTGTTATATGCTCTGGGCGAATACCAATACAACTAACAGTCGTATCTTCATTTTGTGTAGCATCTATAAAATTCATTTTTGGCGAACCAATAAAACCCGCTACAAATTTGTTTACAGGATTTTTGTAAAGCTCTAGAGGTGTACCTACCTGTTCAAGAATACCGGCATTAAACACAGCAATTCTGTCTGCCATTGTCATGGCTTAAACCTGAACGCTTGTAACATAAACCATTGTTTTTACTGAATTTTCAGCGTCCATACTTATAAAGCCACACGCGAACATAATTAATTTATTTTTCATCGGGTATTCCCCATACACGTTATGCTTTAACAAGGGCTATTAAATTTCAATCTATTTCCAATTCTATTTATGGCAGTTTTAAAGTATAAAACTGCCCACAAAGTGCATTTTTAGGCGCTTTATATAAATAGATGGACTGGTTGGATAATGATTTAAAACTTAACAGAGATTTCTGAAGTGAAGCCGTCAAATCCTTTACCGATTTGGCCGCCCGAATTAACACCTTCTTCTTGATTAACATACTCAACTTTTAAAAGCGTTTTATCGTTAAACCAGTAACCTGCGGCTACTTGTATACGCTCCACTGTGTTGTCTGTTTGTTCAATTAAGTCGGAAGTGTTTTCGGCTTCTGCATAACGAGCCGCTACATATAGCTTTTTAGGGATTAGATATTATTGTGCTTCAAACACGAAGTACTCAACCGATGAGTCGCCTTCTATTGCACTGTTTGAATCAAAAGTAGTGCCATTTTCATCTGCTATGCCGTTAGATGCATCTGAGAACGTATAATCTACCCACCATAAAAATCAGACTAATCTCGTCAGATGTTTGATAAGCTAAGTTAAGCTGGATGATCGATATTAGTTAAATCTATAAATAGTTTATTTATTAGTGTTTTTTAAGTAACGTTCTTGAGCTTATGAAGGGGTTAGCTTAGTATTAAAGCACTTAAGATGTACTCAAAATAGAAGTTACCTACATATGGAATTTGTTCGCCCGCTAGAGCCTATCCTCATTATTGATGATGTTAAGGAAATTCGTGATTATCTAAACCAAATTTTAACTGAGTTAGGGTTTGAAGATATATTAGAAAGTGCCGATTTTAGCTCTGCTAAGCCTATTATGGACAAAAAACCGCCAGGCGTTATATTTGTAGACGTTGATTTACCTGACTCTGACGGTACGGATATATTAGAATACATTAATAGTACCTACCCGCATACTCATGTTGTTATGTGCTCTGGCCATAATAGCCTCGAAAACGTGCAAAATACGTGGGAAATGGGCGCTAAAGGCTTCATTGCAAAACCATTTAATACAAAAAAAGTAGACACCGTAATGAAGCGTCTTGAAATAATAGAATAATAATAAGGTTAACATGCAAAGCACTGTTACTGCGATTATAGAAGATCTTTCGAGTGTTATATTTGGTAAACAGCAACAAATAAAACTGGCACTTACTTGCTTATTTAGTGAGGGACATTTACTCATTGAAGATTTACCAGGTATGGGAAAAACTACCCTTTCTCATGCATTGTCGGCTGTATTAGGTTTATCCTATCAACGCATACAATTTACAAGTGATCTTCTTCCTGCTGATATTTTGGGTACTAATGTATTTAATTCTACCGAGCATAGCTTTACGTTTCATAAAGGTCCTATATTTAGCCAAGTAGTTTTAGCTGATGAAATAAACCGCGCAGGGCCTAAAACACAGAGTGCGTTGCTTGAAGCAATGGAAGAGCAGCAAGTAACAATAGATGGTAAAAAATATACGCTGCCAAATCCATTTTTTGTTATCGCAACACAAAACCCGCTTTATCAATCGGGTACTTATCCGTTACCCGAGTCGCAATTAGACCGTTTTTTAATGCGTATAAGCTTGGGGTTTCCTCCTAAAGAGGCCGAAAAACGCTTAATTTTGAATATGCAAAAACGAGATTACAGCCAATTACCGCAGCGAATTAACAAACAAGAGCTTGCTGAAATTCAATCCAAAATAAGCAAAATAACACTAAGTAGCCCAGTGGTTGACTACATTATTGAACTAGTTAATTACACTCGTACGAGCAATGCGTTTGCAGCATCGCTATCACCGCGTGCAAGTATGGCTTTGGCTAAAGCAGCTAAGTCATGGGCTTTTATTGATGGCCGTGATTTTGTAATGCCAGAAGATGTTCAAGCCGTATTTGCAAGTGTGTGCCAACATCGATTAGGTTTGCATAATGAGTCAGGTGAAGCGCAAGTAAACGATATTTTAAAAAACGTTTTAGTTCCGGTATAAATTTTTATGCCAAAAAAAACAGTTAAGCGCCCTTCTTTATTTAAGTCATTTAAGGTCAGTTTATTTAATAAGTTATTAAAAAATAAACATTTAAAAAACTCAATTACGCTTGAACATAGAACAATTTATGTATTGCCGTCATCCCTTGGCTGGTACTTTGTTATTGTGGCTATTTTAAACTTTGTGATGGGTATTAATTATCAAAATAATTTAATTTTAATAATGTCCTACCTTATGTTTGTGGTAATAATTATTGCTGTGCTAATGGGTTACAGCAACGCCAAAGGCTTAACGGTTAAATTTAAAGATGCGTTTAATAGTTACTCGCCTCAAAAGCCAAATATTCGATTTGAATTGCAAAGCCCCTCAGTTACCCAATCTATTAATTTAACGTATCAAGGTACTGAGCAAACTCAACAACATACTGATGAAGTGGATAGTAAAACGCAGCTACTCACACTTAACTTACCTTATAGTTCACGCGGTAAATATGCAGTACAACGCATTAAAATTGCGAGTAACTATCCGTTTGGTTTAATTACTGTTTGGAGCTACATTCAATTACAAACAGATATTTTTGTATACCCGTCGCTTGAACAAGTACTTAGTGATACACATACCTCAATGCTGGACGAACAAGCTGATAAAGGGATATCAAAAGAATCGGGTAGCGAAGAGTTTGAGTCGTTAATCCCACATTTACCTGAGATGGGTTTACAAAGAATATCGTGGAAGCATTACGCTAAAACACAACAACTATTAGTCAAAGAGTTTGCAGATTTTAAAACCGCGAATGCCCTATTCGATTTTACATTGATGAATGGGGATACAGAACAACGTTTAAGCCAATTATGCTTTTTAGTATGTGAAGCAACCGAGCAAAACACGCCTTTTATGTTAAAGCTACCTAGTAAAACAATAAATACTAATACCGGGCTGCAGCATAAGCAGCAATGCTTAGCGTTATTATGTTCATTTAATGGTGGTGTGTAATGGGCATGCTCAAAAACGAAAAAGTAATAAATTACTCACTGTGTTTTATATATGCATGTTTGATTGTATTTTTTATAGCGCATTTACCGTTGGTTTTTGTAGGCGTACTTGCACTTATTTGTGCATGGAATTTTTTCATAACACTGAGTAATAAACCAAAGCCAAATGCCTGGCTTGCAAACATACTCGCTGGTGCGTCGCTTGGTTTAATGCTCTACACTGTAGGTATGTCCGATACGGTTATTTTATTTGTAGCTATGTTACTGCTTGCTAGTTTATTTAAGCTGCTGCAGGCTAAAACCAAAAAGCACTATCATGTAATTACAACGCTTACGTTTTTTTCACTCTCATCGGTGTATTTATTTAACCAAAGTATTTTAACGACTTTAACTGTAAGTAGTTTATATATATTAAATTTTGCAGTACTTGGTCTACTTGAGTCAAAACATAATTTGAAAATAGCCTCAAAGCAAAGTGGTAAATTACTATTTTTAGCGCTTCCTTTAGCTGTCTTTTTACTGCTTTTTTTACCAAAAATGCCCGCTTTTTGGCAACTCCCTGGGCCTAAGCTTGCAAAAACTGGGCTTTCTGAACAAGTCGATCCATTCGATATCGCAAAGCTTTCTAATTCAGATGAGCTGGTGTTTAGAGCTAAATTTAACGAAGTAAAACCTGTAGCGCCTTATTATTGGCGAGCAATAGTTCATGATGAATTTAATGGCAATGCGTGGCTAACGTCTGACTTTTTAAAATATAATAATTTAAAAACTAATATTGAGAGTATAAATGACGAGCAACTTATTGCAAGCTACTCGGTTATTACTGAGCCTGCTACACAAAAATGGCTCTATGGTTTAGCGTATTCAAGCAGTGAATCACAAAATGTTGAAGGTAATTCACTCGGTTTATTACGAAAAAAAAGCCGCCAAGCTAAAAGCTTACAATACGATGTAAACAGCTTTAGTTTTTCAGATTTACCACTTGGACAATTTGAAGAAAAACGCTACAAATATCTAGCTCATAAAGAGAATGTTAAAACATCATCACTTGCTAAAAACCTAAAGAAAAATACACACTCTGACCGTGAATTTTATAATAGTCTATTGCAATATTTTGTAAATAAAGGATTTACTTACACGCTAACCCCTACACCTATGAGTGGTGATAACACGATTGATCAATTTTTATTTGATAATAAACGAGGCTTTTGCGGCCATTACGCGAGTGCTGCGGCTTATATTTTCAGAACTGCTGGTATACCCGCTCGATTAGTCAGTGGCTATTTAGGTGGTGAACTAAATCAAGATAATAATACGCTCACTGTTCGCCAGTACGACGCACACGCGTGGGTAGAAGTATATTTACAAAACGAAGGTTGGGTTATTTTTGATGCAACGGCTGTTGTTGCACCAGAGCGCTTAAATGGCTCACTTTCACAAAACGAAGAGCTGAATGACGAATTTAAAAGTAATCTAGATTTTGGATTAGTGAGCTTAAGTAATTTTCCGGGTATTAATTGGTTAAGGCTAGAGCTCGAGAATTTAGATTATCAATGGTCTAGCTGGGTACTTGGCTTTGATGAAGAAAAACAAAATGATTTTTTAAAATCTCTTTTTGGTAGTAAAAACATTTGGCTTGTTCCATTAATGGTATTACTCACTGCAGGTTTTTGTTTTGTTGGTTACTTTGTTTATTTAAACTTACCAAAGCGCCCAACTAAATTAGCGCCTATGGTAAAAGAGTTTAATGAAATACAAGCATGGGCAAAAAAACAGAAGTTTAATACGCCCGAGCATTTAACACCCAGCCAAAAATTACAGCTATATGCTGATCAAAAGCCTCAAGCTGCGCAATCAATAAACACTTTTAGCCAATTATTTAACCAAGTACGCTATGGTAAAAAACCTTTTACTAAAGAGCGTAAAACTCAGGCTAAAGATCTGATAAAATTAATTAAAACATCCAAATGAGAATACTATGAATGCTGTTGTTATAGGCGTTATTTTAATGCTCGGGCTATCTTTGGCCCGCGTTAACGTCATTGTAGCTATGATTATAAGTGCTTTAGTTGCGGGTTTAACCGCAGGCCTGGGCATAAAAGAAAGTGTTGATGCATTTAATTCTGGCCTTTCTGCGGGCGCCGAAATTGCACTGAGCTACGCTATGCTCGGTGCATTTGCCGTTGCTATTTCTAAGTCGGGCTTAACACGCATACTCGCCGATAAATTACTTGCCAAGGTAAATGCAAAAGGCAGCGGTAATGAAACGTTTTTAAGCTACTTTATTTTATTGATTATTTTAGGCTGTGCGATTTCTTCTCAAAACTTAGTGCCTGTGCATATTGCGTTTATTCCTATTTTAATTCCTCCACTACTCGTTGTTTTTAATCAGTTAAGATTAGATAGACGTGCTATAGCGTGTATTTTAACATTTGGATTAGCAACCTCCTACATGGTGCTGCCTTATGGTTTTGGTGGTATTTACTTGTATTCTATTTTGCATAAAAATCTGGTCGATAACGGCTTAGACATTGTAAATACACAAGTCCCTATGGCGATGATAATTCCTGCATTAGGTATGTTTATTGGATTACTTATTGCGGTATTTATTACCTATAAAAAACGCCGCGACTATACAGAACAACCATTAACAACTGTGAGTAAATCTGCTGATGTCGAAAACCCTAAAAAAGTAATGATTGTAGGGCTATGTGCCGTACTTGCTTCGCTTGTTGCACAAAACTTAAGTGGCTCAATGATTTTAGGCGGCTTAGTAGGTGTAATGATATTTAGTGTATTTGGTGTAGTTAAATGGGAAGAAAACGGCGACGTATTTAGTAAAGGCGTTGCGATGATGGCCATGATTGGCTTTATTATGATATCGGCACAAGGCTTTGCTTCAGTTATGCAAGCAACCGGCGATGTAGCAAGTTTAGTACACAGCGGTGCTGCCCTTTTTGATGGTAATAAACCTTTGGCGGCTGGTGTTATTTTGTTAGTCGGGTTATTAATTACAATGGGTATTGGTAGCTCGTTTTCAACAGTGCCTATTATTGCTACTTTGTTTGTACCTTTGTGTTTAGACCTTGGCTTTTCGGTAATGGCTACCGCTGCACTCGTTGGTACTGCGGGCGCTTTAGGTGATGCAGGCTCCCCTGCTTCAGACTCAACGCTTGGACCAACATCTGGCCTAAATGCCGATGGGCAACACGACCATATTAGAGACTCTGTTATTCCAACGTTTATTCACTTTAACATTCCATTACTGATATTTGGTTGGATAGCAGCAATGGTGCTTTAAGTAGTATGCATGTAAGTATTCGTAAATTTAATTAAAAGCTGAATGTAACTAAAAAGGTATGTTTAAAGCATACCTTTTTAGTTCTTACAATTCTCAATATCACACATTAACAACCCCCTGTTTTGATTACCTTATTAGTGAGTTTTAATTTTGATGTTGAGGTTATATTTAATAAAAAATTAGTATGATGTGTTCTTTATAGTTTTTTATATAAGCACCAATTAAGGTGCTTATATAGCTTTACTCTATTTTGTATTTAAAGCTTTAAATTAATCAAAACCATAAATCATTTTATCGCAAACTACCGGTGTCGGTCTGTGATTATCATCGACTGCAACAAACGTAAAGCTGCCACTAATGGCTGAGTGCTTATCGTCTTTATGCATGGTTTCTAACAAAATATCTACATCAACTTTTAAACTGGTGTTACCTACATGCACTACTTTAGCGATTAATTCAGCAAAAGTACCTGCTGGTATCGCTTCTTTAAAGTCTACTCTATCTGAGGATATAGTAACCAAAGGCTTACGACAAAAACGCGTAGCTGCTATAAATGCAACTTCATCCATCCACGCCAGTGCATCACCACCAAATAACGTATTGTGGTGGTTAGTACGCCCCGGGAATACTGTTTTAGTTACCGATGTGGTTGAGTCTTCAATACGCTGAGCAATTATTGCATCGCGGTTTACGTCAGTCATAATCTCTACTTTTTGTTTGCTAATGTATCTTGCATTAGTAATGCAGGATCAAGGCGTTCGCCTTTCCAGTTAAAGCGCCAATCTAGATGAGGACCTGTTACACGGCCTGTTGCACCAATTTCAGCTACTTTATTACCTTGAACTATTTTGTCGCCCAGTTTTACATCAAGCTTGCTTAAGTGGATGTAAGTTGAAGTAATACCGTGCCCATGATCAATAATTAATGTACCTCCTGAGTAGTATAAATTAGGCTCAGCAAATACCACGGTACCACTAATCGGCGCATAAACAGGAGAGCCTGTTTTATTGGCAATGTCTAAGCCAAAGTGCGGACGACGAGGCTCACCATTAAAATAACGTTGGCTGCCATAAACACCCGATATACGCCCTTCTGCAGGCTTTAACACAGGGTCTAAAAAGTACAGTAAATCAGAGTCGACTTCACGTGCTTTACGCACAGCAACTGCTTCGCGGCTTATACGTGCGCTAACTTCTTTTGGCGGTGAAACATATTTTTTAGCTACGCCGGTAATTTTATCAATTTTATATTCACGCTTGGTAATAGCTATCGGCTGAGAATGTGACTTGCCGCTGTTATCTACCCACTTTAAAGTATGAGTAGTGTCAGCATCACGACCAAAACCAAATACAAAATAACCACTAGATGAAAGTTTTAACTCTTTGCCATCTAAGCTTACCGATTTAGCATTTTCAAGCTTACCTGTAACCAAGCCGCCTTGTGTTAAGTGCCCTTTTAACTCAAGCGCCATAGCACTAAAGCTAGTAGAGGCAATAAGTGCTGTTGCTAAAAGTGTTTTAAACATAGCTAATCGATCCTTTTCCAACACCTTCATAAGCGGTTACTTTTACTGCTTTTTCTGGGTATTGAGCTTTAATTTGGCCAGCTACATGTTCAGCAATACATTCTACGGTTGTATCTACTGGTAAAATGTCGCAACGAGATTTGCTAATAGCCATTTCAAAATAGCCTTGTGTCGATGTATAGGCAAAACATACGTCATCAGCTTTAGCTGTTATGTGTTTTAAATCACTGCTGTTAATTTGATCTTCACTGGTAGCTAAGTAAATATCTTCCCACTTTTGAGACCATTCTTTTTGCAAGCGCGGCATAGAAATGCCATCAAGGCTGATACCAATTTGAGAACGATGCCCATGAATAATGCGTTGGCAATTACCGTCATGTTTTTTAAGGCCATGACTGTAATGATAGTAAAAGCTTTGGCTGTGTTCAGGCTTAAGAGACAGCTCAATTTTTTCAATGTTATCTGGGAGTTTTGGTAAAATAGTCACAATTAAAAATTCAGTAACCGATTCAACCGTTACTTCGTCTGCGTTAATCATACAATAAGCTTGATGAGGGGCGCTCATAGCTAAGTGGTTGTTTTCACCAAATGTGCAGTCGAGTGTTTTATGCTCGTCAAATTCAGATACAGTCCCATTAAGGCCCATAGGAATTGCTAATCGGTGATCAATACACTCATCTATAATGCCTTTAATTTGCTTTTTAACTAAACCAAAGTCTAAAACCATAGACTCTTCGTTAAGTTTACCGTGCAAAGTTAGATCAACAATCCAGCTCTCGCCAACGGCGCCGCGTTTGTTACATAAGTAAGAAAAATCAATCACAGTTAGTGAGTTAACAAAAAGGATCATAAACTTCCTTTAGACTGGTTATAAGACAGCATTAATTATAATGATTTCTGATTGTAATTGCGCGGTTTTATAGTGCAAAAACCAATCGCGTTGATTGATTGGTGATTTAATATGCAATATTTTGATTTTTTAACTGCTCCGAGTTGTTTAGCGTACAAGTGTACGCTAAAGTACTTGGCAATTTCTAAGCGAAGATAAGTGTTATGGAACCTAAAAATAGCTATACAAAAGAAGATTTGATCCTTTGTGGTCAAGGTGAAATGTTTGGTGAAGGCAACTGTCGTTTACCAAGTGACAACATGTTAATGATGGATCGCATTACCTCTATAACTGCTGATGGCGGAATACATGGTAAAGGCGAAATTGTTGCTGAGCTTGATATTGACCCTAGCCTTTGGTTTTTCGATTGTCATTTTAAAGGCGACCCAGTAATGCCAGGTTGTTTAGGCCTAGATGCTATGTGGCAACTAGTTGGCTTTTACTTAGGTTGGTCTGGTGGCCCAGGTCTTGGCCGTGCGCTGGGTGTGGGTGAAGTTAAATTTACTGGCCAAATTTTACCTACTAATAAAAAAGTAACTTATCGCCTAGTAATGAAACGCGTAATTAAACGTAAATTATTTATGGGCGTTGCCGATGGCACTGTAGAAGTAGACGGCCGAGTAATCTACGAAGCAAAAGATTTAAAAGTGGGCTTATTTCAAGACACTAGCGCGTTTTAATTACTTTAACTGAATCCTTAAAAATTTAGTTTTAAAAGTTAACGCACAAACAAAAAGGCCTCCAATGTGGAGGCCTTTTTGCTTAAATTCGATTATTGATCTTAGGTTTTGTACATGTTGCGGTTTTCAATCGCCTCACGCCACCCTCCTAACCACTCTGATTTTGGATCTACTTGTTGATAAGGGCATAGCTCTTTTGAGCGACCTGCTAAACCTGCTTTAAAACCTTGAGAATGAGCTCTTTCTAAACGATCTCTTTTCTGTCTCTTCATCGGTAATATCCTCACCTTTTTATTTATATATTGTGTAGCATTAGTGAAATCTACATTTAATGAATAGTTAATAAAAATGTAAAATTCAAATCGTAAAAGCAATTAAATTGTTTGACTTTAACTAAGCTGCTGATGCAAAAATGAATTAACATTTAAAAAAGTAAGTGGTCATACAACATTTAATTTGACCGGTTTTATGCTAAATAAAATGCGACTCAATAATCGCTAAAATGTACTTAAGTACATAATTTACGACCTGTGCATTTTGACTAAGTTCCAAACAAAAATGTAATCGTGACACTTTTATTTCAGTTATTTTTACTCACCCTATTTGCATTCTTTTTAAACAATTTAATATTATGCTTGATTATTTAAAGTCGATCGGTCTAATATATAGCTATGAACAAAAATACATCAACATCAATACGCCGTGGTCGCCCACCTAAAATAGCCAGAGAGAACGCCGATACAAAAGCGTTACTTATTCGTACGGGCCTAGAAACTCTAACTGAGTTTGGCTTTAGCGCCACTGGCCTCGATACTATTTTAAAAAAAGCCGCTGTACCCAAAGGCTCTTTTTATCATTACTTTAAAAGTAAAGAAGCCTACGGCATAGCGCTAGTTGATGCATACGACAATTATTTTATTGCCAAGCTTACCCATTACTTACAGCAAGAAGATGTTCCCCCACTTGAGCGAATCGTTAATTTTACCCAAAGCGCCATTAAAGGGATGAAAAAATACGATTACAAACGTGGCTGTTTAGTCGGTAACTTAAACCAAGAACTTAACCATTTAAGTGAAGAATTTAAAACCAGATTAATGCAAAGCTACACCGCATGGCAAAACCATGTAGAAGTTTGCTTAAATCAAGCTAAGCAACAAGACACTATTGCAAGCCATGTAAACACACAATTAATGAGTGAGTACTTTTGGATTGGTTGGGAAGGTGCTGTTATGCGCGCCAAGCTCACTAAATCAAATACCCCACTTACTTTGTATACAGAAATGTTTTTACGCGCATTATTAACCTAATGCGTTTTTATTTATCAATTAAAAGACGATCGGTCTAAAAGGATATCCCATGAGTAACCCAATTAAAGCCATTGTTATTAATAAAGAAGATAATAACTACAGCGCTTCATTATCTACTATCGAACATAGTGATTTACCAAACGAAAATGTATCTATTGACGTGCTATACAGCACACTTAACTATAAAGATGGGTTAGCAATTACTGGTAAAGGCCCCGTCGTACGCAGTTTTCCTATGGTGCCGGGCATTGATTTAGTGGGTACGGTTACACATTCCACCAGCGATGAATTTAAAGATGGCGATAACGTAATATTAAATGGCTTTGGTGTAGGCGAAAAACATTGGGGCGGACTTGCTAAAAAAGCAGCTCTTAATAGCGATTGGCTAATCCCCCTACCTTCTGGCATTTCGCCTAAACAAGCAATGCAAATAGGCACTGCGGGTTATACCGCTATGCTAAGTGTTATAGCGCTCGAAAAACAAGGTATTACTCCAGAGTCTGGCGAAATACTGGTAACCGGTGCTAATGGTGGCGTGGGTAGCTTTGCTATTTATTTATTAAATCAACTTGGGTTTAACGTTACGGCGGCAACAGGTCGATTAGATCAAAGTGAATATTTAAAAGAGTTAGGCGCATCAAACATAATTGACAGAAACGAGCTTTCAAACCCGGGTAAGCCTTTGCAAAAAGAACGTTTTGCAGCCGCGATAGATTCGGTAGGTAGTCATACACTGGCAAATATTTGTGCTTCATTAAAATATGGAGGTGTAGTGACAGCATGCGGACTTGCACAAGGTATGGATTTACCAGCATCGGTGGCACCATTTATATTACGTGGCATATCGTTAATGGGGATTGATAGCGTAATGCGCCCTAAAGCGGACAGAATTGAAGCATGGGATCGTTTAGCTAAATTAGTAAGCGCCGATTATTTAGATAAAATTTCGACAGAAATTACGCTTGATCAAGTAATTGATAACGCAGAGCAACTTATGGAAGGTAAAATTCGTGGTCGTGTTGTAGTTAATTGCCAAAGTTAAGCTATTTACTCTGTTAAAGCCTCGTTATTAAATTTATAATGCAATTTGTATTTTAATAACGAGGCAACACCTATGAGCAACCAAGAACTTTTCAGTAATAACCCACTGCAAGGCGTAAAATTAGAACAAGTGGTTGAAGAGCTGGTTGAACAATACGGGTGGGAACTCCTACACGCTTATTTACAACTTAACTGCTTTAAAAATAATCCTGATGTTAAGTCTGCGGTTAAATTTTTACGTAAAACACAATGGGCACAAGAAAAAGTAGATAACTTTTACCTGTACCGTCTTAAAAACTTACCTAAGCCTGATGATGTGCAATACGAATTGCCGCCACGAGATCGCGTTATCCCAGCTGATCATAAACCTGGTGAGCCATGTGAACTTAGTTTTGTTGATGCTAAACGTATTGTAGAGAAAAAAGAATCTAAGCAACGTGCCCGCGATCGTAAGCAACGTTCTAATTCAAGTAACCCTTGGGGTAACTAAAGCCACTTTAATATTATTGTAGAGTTATTTATAAGTAGCTCTACAGCTATCTCTCATTAACTTTAATTGTTACCCGCGCCCATATAATTCATAAGTGACTAATAAATGGCTAATAGATAGATAACTATTAATATCCTCGATTTTTCCAAAAATCTGTTTCAGTGTGCTCTGGCTCTAATGTCACATTAAATGTTTTATCAGCAATAATTTTTCCATTAAGCTCAAGGGTCATTCGCCAATCACCTAGTTTATTTTCTATTGGCAGCCAAAGTGTATCGCCTAAGTAAAAATTCCAATCACTATCTTTAACGTATACATCACCTTCAAAAGGGTCCATTACATCACCGTTACTGTCTGGAATATCAGGATGGTAAATACAATAATGAAGCTTTTCACCCCTACCTTTTTTAATATTTACGATTAAGCCAAACTCAATATCAACCTCAGCTATTACATTTGTTGTAAATTGCTCTATTTGTGGCAACGCTTTACTTTCACTGTCCCACTTGGAATATATTCCGTGGCTTTGTAACGTCACTACAGGTTTTGTTTTAGCCATTTAGGTAGCCTTTTATATTGCTTAATTAGTTTTAATTTAACTTTTTGGAATCTAAGCCTGAATTAGAGGAATAAAACACAATCACACAATCCAATTTTTTTATATTTAAACAAGCTTAGGATTTTTAGGGAAGTAGTGCTCTTCTTGGTGCTCACATAAACTAAACTCACGCGTATTTTTGTAAGGGAGTTTCATAAAACCAGCCACTCCCACATCTGTAATGTTTACCGCGTATTGCATAAGTTTATTAAGCAGGCGCTTAAACTCAACCTCTTTGGTAGAATCGAGCAATCGATAATAATGGTGAATTTTCATTCTGTCGGGCAGCGCTTCAAAAATAATACACCCCGTATGATGAATTTGGTTCAGCTCAAATACGCACTTAATAACTTTTTTAGGTAGTTGGAGTTGCTCATCTGGGTCTTTACCATCTTCAAAATATGAATGCGGGCGGGTTATGTCGTTTGCTTTCATGCTTACAACTTCGTATTCAAGCTCTGGTAGGCTATCAAACTTAAATGCACCCGTGCCGTCTCGTTCTAGTTGAATGGTTTTACGGGCATCAAACAAACAACACTTAAATAAACCTTTTTGATTAATCGCTTGTGCTAGCATCACGGTGTTATTTATCGCATCACTAAATGCATCACCCAATGATTCGTCATGCATAATTAAAGACGACTCAACAAACAATGAGTCATCCCTCCAATGAAAACTAAGCCCACCTACTACAGGGTACTTAGCTAATCGGCTTATTGATGCTAAAAATGCTTTTTCGGTATCGCCGGTATCAAACAAAAACTCTTTATAATAGCGGTCAAGTTGAGCGTCGTTTATATCTAGTAATTGTTGATTATGATCCGCCTGGCGTAAAAACTGTTTTCGTGAACTATATACAACCGTGTCGGGCTGCTCGTCGCTGCCATACCAAAAAGGGATATCGGCTTTTTTTTGCTTTTTATCAAGCTCAGGTAAATACGCTTTAGCCATAGTTATAATATTACGCATAAAGTAATCGCCAGCACCATCACGTATGGCCTTACTTTTAGAGAGCATACCATCAATAACTTTAGCCAGTTCTTTTGGGAGCCCTAAGCTGCTTGCAGGGATGGCTTGTGCACCAAAGCGGCACGACTGCGCCGACGCTAGCGCATACAACGTAGCGGCTACACCTTGTTCGTCAAATCGAGGGGATGATTGCTCCCCCGACATTTGCGCTTCACCAATAAAGTACACATCGCCCATACGGGCATTCGTTGTGCTTAAATCGCCCGACATTAAATCCATAAAGTTACTGGCAACAGGGTTACCATCACTATCGAGCTGTGCATACACAGAGCTGCCCCAATCCACTAACGAAAGCGCATCAGTGTTTGCATCCCACACAAGGTTTGAAGGCTTTATATCGCCATGCACAATAGGTTGTGGGCTAATGCCATTTTTATGGCTGCGTAAATCAACCAACACATTACGTAACCTAACCGCGAGAGCCATTATTTGCGCCGCACTAAAGCGGCCTGTTTTAAGCGATACTTTTTCAAGGTCCTCCCCAATGGCGCGTGCCATCATTAAAATCCCTTGTTTTTTAATACGCTCAAACGCATAAAAAGTAGGCACTAAGGGGTTGTTAATTTGCGAGAGCATATACGCTTCATCTTCTAGGCGGTCACGTATACTTTGAGCAAGCGTAATACGCGAAAACTTAAACACCCAAGGTAAGCCGTTATCATCATCACCGGCAAACACAAAGCCAAAAGCACCCGAGCCAATCATTTCAACGTTTTTATAGCCCAGCAGGGTTAACTGCTTAATACAAATATTAAGCCACTGACGATGCTTTTTAGCATCGCGGTGCGAAAGCAAATAAACAGATTGCTCTTCGTTGATGTAAAAATTGCGGATTTCTTTGGCTTTCAATACGGGCTCTCTAGTCTGTTAGTTTTATATAGTTACTTAATCCATTCGATTATTAGTTTTATGTAATGAGATTACAATAGCTTGAAGCCTAGTTTTTAAATTACACATATTTACTCACCTCTAAATAATTACAAATAACCAACAAATGTTGCATCCAATAAATTATCTAAGCCGTATTTAACTTAGCTGCATTTAATAACAAATACATTAAATAGGGATTTTAGTCATGAGAACATTAGCAATTTTAGCGCTGGGCACTTTGTATAGTGGTTATAGCTATGCAAACATAGAAAAATTAACCGTTTATGGCCACAGGGATGGGTTAATTGGTGAGTCAATCAGCGCATCTAGCGGTATTATTGGTCAAGGTGAAATTCAACAGCGCCCAATGTTAAGAAGCGCCGAAATGTTAGAGCTAATTCCAGGTATGGCGGTCACTCAACATAGCGGCTCTGGTAAGGCTAATCAATATTTTATTAGGGGCTTTAATTTAGATCATGGCACCGACTTTGCCACCAGCATAGATGGCATGCCAATTAATATGCGAAGCCTACTCAGGCTTTTGGGAATCTAACCTGCTACTTACTCCAAAACTTGAAGCAGCCGTGGGTGTGAGGTACGACTATTTCGATACTAACGTTACCAGTCTTGCCGCCGTAAACTCAGGTAAAGCAAAGGATGATTTAGTGAATTTTAAAGGGAGTTTAAATTACCGCTTTACTGATTTAGTCGCCGCATATGCTAATTGGGGGCAATCTTTTCATTCTAATGATGCGCGCGGCTCTACTATAAATAGTGACCCAGTCACAGGTGAGCAAGCAGAGTAAGTAGACTTATTAGTTAAAAGTGAAGGCGCTGAAATAGGCATCCGATTCGCTGATGAGCAAAAATTTAATTTATCGGCTGTACTTTGGTGGCTAACACTCGACTCAGAGCTATTATTTGTTGGCGATGCGGGTAATACAGAGCCAAGTGACGCATCTAAAGCGTTACGGATTAGAAATGAGCGCTTATTACTGGATTAACGACAGCTTTAGTATTGACGCGGAAGCCTCGTTTACGCATTCTCGTTTAGATATTAATGACGAAAATAATTACATTGAAGGCGCTGTACCAGTTGTTGCAAGTACAGGGGTAAATTGGCATATAACACAGCAATGGCAGTCATCAATTAGAGTTCGTCATATTGGCAAGCGTACATTAACCGATGATGGTGATAAACGCTCAGAGCCTCTAACAGTAGTAAATAGCGCTATTAGCTATGAGCAAACTCACTGGAAGGTAAATTTTGAATTACTTAACCTATTTAATAGTACCGACCACGATATAGATTACTACTATGCGTCGCGTTTACAGGGTGAGGCTGCACAAGGCGTTGAAGACTATCATTTTCACCCTATTGAGCCTAGAACAGCGCGACTAACATTAAGTTTATTATTTTAATATTTAGTAAGAACACAGCAGCACTGTATATAAAAACAGTGCCACTATGAATTGCTACTTACTTGCTAAATTATGTTCAAATAACCAGCAAATATCAGTTAAAAGATATAAATACCAATTTTTTAGGGAACAATACGAATTTGATCAACTGAATTTACATCAACATGTGTTTGATAATAATATTTATTGGTTTTCCTTCCTTTACTTAAAAAGTCGATGGTAACCCGCTTCGCTTCACCTGTTACTTCAATTGTTTTATCAATAAAAAATGTTTCGGCTGATTGTCCGTATTTTTCTGTGAGTTTAGCCGCTACTTTTGAATCAATTGAAATTGTAATAGCGCGTCGATCACGATAGTCATTTTCTGTATTTAAAAATACGTCACCGTACTGAGAGCCCGCAGTTTTAATATAAAACTTAAATGTACCGCTAACACCTTGTGGCGCGCTCTGCTCCGAAAGAGCTATTAAATTCATATTTGCAGTAGTGCCTTCGCCAAGCGCCGGTAATTGTTGTACAGAGCTGCAAGCACTAAGGGCCAGTACACTCAAAAGAGTAAGGTATTTCAAGATATAACATCCTTTTTTTATATGAAGATGTTAATAATAACATTTATTGGTTTATAGTTTCTATAAGTGAAACAAACTAAACCCTAATTAGTGCTTAGTTATATTTTATAAATACTAGGGAGCATTTCGCTGGGATGGGTTTGACTTAAAGCTTTTTAACATCTGCTCAGGATCTTCAACGTCACTCTGATTTTTAGCCGCTTGTGCCCACCAAATCAACTGCCCAAAAGTACGGTGAAAATAATTAAACCACGATGATTTCTCTTGCCCAACTTGCACAGAACCATCGTCATTAAATACTTCTTGTGCTTTTGGTACGTGGATCATTGCTGATACAGGTAAGCAGCCAAGCTCCGATAAAAACGAGCGCATACTTATTGCAGCTCTTAATCCGCCCCATTGCCCAGCAGAATAAGTAACAATAGCACTGGGTTTATACGAAAAGAGTGAGCTACCAAAGTGGTTAAGTAAGTCGCTCAGGGCTGGGCTCATACTATGGTTGTACTCGGGGCTGATCATTACATAGCCATCAGCCGCTTTAATTTTGTCTGCTAAAGTATTTAGCATTGAAGGCGCTTTGCCTTGTGCATATGAAAAATGAGGCTTAAACACTTTCTCGCTTGGGTAATCAAGTGCATCTATCAGTTCAAACTCATGATCTGAAAATTGCTCATTTAAACATTCAATGCAGGCTTTACCTACTCGCTCACCTAGTCGGGCAGGCCTAGGAGGTGTGCTATCTCGCACTGTCCCTAAAAACACTAAAATCTTCATATGTAATCCTTATATGTATTTGAATAACAGCTAAACACTAACATTTTTAGGTATTGTGTATTACACATATGCATTGTTGATCGATTTAATCATACAGCGAGGGTTTTATCCACTGAGCTCTGAACAGTCTAAAAGTAAAACACACAGCTACAAACACAACCTCGAAAAAGCGCGCCCTAATATTGATAACTTAGCCCCACACCACCCCAAAATATATTTCGAAGTGTCTCGTCGCCTGCAAAGCGTTTTTCATCTTTATTAAAGGCAATGCTATAGCTTATATATGTGTATAGGGCTAACTGATTAAAAAGCTGATACGACAAGTTTGCAGTAAACTTAACGTTGTTTACTCCGTTGTGCCCATCACTAACATACCCCGCGTTAAACCCCACGCCTGATTTAATATCTACTGATAGTAAATCGTTAATATAAAAATCCTTTTTTACTGCCATCTCCAAAAATGTACCGCTGGCATCAAATGAATGATAAACACTACTTAATAACTGAATATCGTTTGCATAATAATACGCAAAGTCGAGGCTTAGCTCATTATCGTGAGCATCAATGCCTTCTTCACGAGCTTTAATATAGTTATAACCTACATACATCTCTATCCGCTCAGATAAGTGAGCGGTATAAATAGCATTTAAATTCAGCTCTGAATAATCACTACTAATACCTTTTGCCGCCCAAGAGATCACCGCAAAGTTTTTATAATTAAACTCAGTAGCAATTGATGCAATGCCATTACCGGCAAGGTTATCTCGACCTTCGGTTACATATCGGCTTTCCCATAATGGGTGAATATGTAAATAAAACTCTTTATTTTTATAATTTACGTCAGTATTGGTATGCTTAATATTTCCGCCTACACCCACTTCAAGCTCTTGGTAGTGCTCTTGTGTTTTGCTTGTGCGTAAGCTGTATTTACTCCCGCTAGAGTCGTAATAACAAATACATATTTTAAATAGTGAGTCATTTATTAAGTCCAAAACCATCATAAATAGTAAAAAGTGGCGCATAGTATTGTTATAAAACGTGTTAGCGCAATAAATGGATGTATATATATTGTTTTATTTATTAGATTTTTAAGTATTTACTAAGTATTACCCATAAACTACAAGTTGCAATAAGCTCGGATTTCAACCAACAAACCTAAGCTATATAAGCACCGAGCAATGCTCTAGCAGGTACTTAATTTAATAGTTCAAATGATAGTTATAGTACTCACGGTGAGGTGTTCCCTATTGCAAAAACAGGAAAAGTATAAGTAGGAAGTGTAAAAAAAGTGCGGTAAAGGGGAAAACTATAAGCAGCAATAATTCGTTAAGCTGCTTATTATTCTTAAAATAATTAACCTAATTTGTTAGCCAGTTTAGTGACTTAAATAAGCCATAAGGGCAATAAGTGCAACATAAAAACAAAAACCTAATAAGAAGGTTAAATCCACTCTTTTAGCTTTACTCGCTTTATACGATGCAAAGTCTTTAAACTCACTTTTATACTGCCCAAACGTTACCACTTTTACTAGCAGCCACCCGGTTGAGTAAAATAAAAAGCTCAAACCCGTTTCAACTATTAGCCAAATAAAAATTTCAAATGCAATACTCATTAACTATGTCCATTAGTTTGGAATACAAAAACTATATCAGCTATGTGTTTAAAATACAGCCAGCTAAATTAATTAAGGTGTAACAGTAAATTTCATTAAACCTATTAGCTGGCCCGATTCTGTTACTACTTTTACCTGCCACTTACCCGTTGCATCACTTGGAAAGTTTACCTTGTGAGTCCATGCTCTATAACCTAGTTCTCGCCCACCGTTTATATTTAACGTAATTCGATCAACCTCTTTTTTATTATGTATCCACACATGAAATATTTTTTCGTTTAAACCTCTTGGTGCTTTAACAGCCGTCCAACTATATAAACCTTGATGGTGTAGCGTATAAGAATCTAACTGCTTAATACTCCCTACTGGCTTTTTATGCTGTAAATCAACCTCATGAGCTAACGTAATATCGGTTAATCGCAGTGCTGCAGGAGGCACAAAGCTGCGTAACTTCCAAACGCTGGCACTAAAAGCACATAAAATTAAAACTAAAATAGGAAAACGCCACCAGCGTGCATTAGGCATTAAGTTATTTAAACTTGGTAAGGTAACCACTACAGCTGTTACAAGTGCAGCGGCTAAACTTTGGCTAGTAGTCAAATTTAATAAAATAGGTAAGGTAACAAGTAAAACAACGAATAAAGCAAAGTTATGAAACACACTAAATAGCGTACGGTTTTTAGCAAGTTTTTTGTAATAAAATGGGTCGATTACCGATATAAGTGCACACAAAGCAATAAGGGAGGTAAAAAAAGCTTGAGGATGATCCCACTGCGTAACCGCTAAAAAAAATGGCAACGCAAAAAATAGGCTTTCTTGCTGCACCATTTGCAGAGCAAAACGCATAACATTAGGGGATACAGCCACACCAAACTTTTCTTCTACTTTGTCACGTAGCCAGTTATCAATAATCAGCCATAGCCAACTAACAAGCAAAAATATGGCAATAAATTGCGAAAAAGACTCTTTTCTATCTACCAGTGCAAAGCTAGCAACACCCGACAAAAATGACATCACAGCCAATAATCCAGGCCGCTTTTGCATCGCGCTTATAAATTTAGCAATTATATTTTTACAGTAATCCATTTATGAGTGTTTCCGTACGGGTATGTACTTTATTATTTTTATTCAGAGTATGATTAGTTTAACCAAGTTTAAATGAACAGCAGATAGATGGGCTTAAAACTAGCTATTTAACAGTTGATTACAAAAACAGCGATTAAATAGCATCATCCTAAAAAGCAGGTTGTTTGCTTATTTAAGCTCAGCGCAATTAAATAAAAGATCGGCATAGCGGTCCATTGGTACATTTATTAATTTTTGCAACGCGTTTGCTTTGGCCAGTAACTCATCCTGATTGAGTGAAGGCATTGTATTATTAAAAGCAAAAACAATTTTATTGTCGCCTTCAATAACAAAACTAAGAATCCTTCCTGAAAACTCTTTATCAAGCAGTTGGTCAAATACCTCTCTTTGCCCAACTTTGGTATGGCAAATATTAAGGACGAGTACACCATCAAAAGTGAGCGCATTTTTACAATCGCGTAAGTATGATGATTGTACTTGGTCTGACTCCATCCCCTCTGAGCTATATAAATCAGAAAAAATAACATCCGTTTTTATCTGCGTTTTTTTCATATAATTTGCCGCATTATCAATATGAATAAACAAACGTTTTGACACAGGAACTTCAAAATATTTTATAGCCATATCCGCAACGGCTTGACGATATTCAACGGTATGAATAGTCAGTGCAGGAAACGCATGATAAAGACTTTTTGCTATAGAGCCGGCCCCAAGTCCCATTATCATCGCGGTTTTTAAGTGCGGTATAAAAAAAAGCGCAGCCATCATAGCTTGCGTATAAGCTAAGCTTAACCCGTTAATATTATTTAATTTGATACAGCTTTGATAAATTTTCCCGTCAAAGCTGAGAATAAGATTCTTTTTTGTTTGATATACATAAACCGGGCCATGCTCATCAGTAACTGATGCAATACAAGTGCCTTTGATATCCACGAATACTCGATAGGTGAGGTGATGAAAAATAAGTATAACTTAGTTAACGCACTGGCATTGCCATTAATATGGTTTATAACGCTTTTATTAATAGATAAGCAGCTATGCAGTAATTAAGAAGTCTGTTTACTTTTTAAGATTAGCTAAAGTAGCTACTTTTATAGCTAACTTAAGCTTAAATAGTCATTACATTTACTATAAACAACGATGTAAAATGCTTAAAAATTAGCTAATGCACTGTTTTAAAAATAAAAAGCTCCTCTGAATATTCCTCATGATCAACATGAATAAAATACACCACAAACAAAAGGACGTCTAAACGGCTAAGCCTCCATGTCATATTTATATCATTTTTCCCGTTTACCCCGCCAATTTACGCCAACTCACATCTAACAATAATGATTAATGAATATGACTCATGTTTTATGTGAAATTAAACCGTTTTTCTTCATATACCAATCAACGTATAAATTACTCATCCCTTAGCGCTAAACACTATTACTAACAACTTAAAGCCGCTGAATAACAAAACCAGCACAGTAAGTTGCAAGGCTAATAAAGCGCAGAGCATCAATCAGGTTTAAATTATAAAATTGGATATAAACACGATGAAAAAAGATTTTACATTTAATATTAAGAGCGTTTCACTCGACGAAAATTATCATCCATCAACTAATACGCGTATCACAACCAACTTTGCTAATTTAGCCAGAGGTGAATACCGCAAAGCAAACTTGCGTAACGCATTAAACATGATTAACAACCGTTTTAATGCCCTAGCCCATTGGGATAACACCAAAGGTGAGCGTTATGCTGTTGAGCTTGAAATTGTTTCTGTTGAGATAGGTATTGAAGACGGCGGCGAAAGCTTCCCATCAATCGAAATATTAAAAACAAATATTGTTGATCATAAAACGAATAAGCGCATTGAAGGCATTGTAGGAAACAACTTTTCATCGTATGTTCGCGACTACGACTTTAGCGTACTCCTACAAGAGCACAATAAAGGCAAGCCTCAATTTAGTATTCCTGATGACTTTGGGGTTTTACATGGCAAGCTATTTCAGTCATTTGTAAATTCGGATACATACAAACAAAATTTTAAAAAACCACCGGTTATATGCCTAAGTGTGTCAGATAACAAAACCTACAATCGCACCGAAAACCAACACCCGGTACTTGGCGTAGAATACGAGCCAAATGAATCGTCTTTAACTGAGCAATACTTCAAAAAAATGGGCTTGCAGGTACGCTACTTTATGCCGCCAAATAGCGCCGCGCCTTTAGCATTGTTTTTCTTTGGTGACTTACTTAATGATTACAGCAACCTTGAGCTTATTAGCACCATTAGTACGATGGAAACGTTTCAAAAAATCTACAGACCAGAGATTTATAATGCCAATGCAACAGCGGGTAAATCATATAAACCAAACTTAAAAAACTTGGATCACTCACTAACGCAAATTGTGTATGACCGAGAAGAGCGCGGCAAGTTAGCAAATGAGCAAGGCAAGTTTGCACAAGAGCATTTTATCAAGCCGTACCAAACGGTTCTTGAACAATTTTCGGCTAACTATCTTTCATAACAATTGATAGTAACGAGCATTAATAATAACTAAAAATAACGCGCTTAACGCTACGTTTAATAATTAACTAAAATATACGGCATTATTTATCATGAAAAAATTACTACCTACCTCTACCGCTGGCAGTTTACCTAAACCTTTATGGCTTGCAGAGCCAGAAACACTTTGGTCACCTTGGAAATTACAAGGTGATGAATTAACCCAAGGCAAACACGACGCCCTACGCTTGTCATTATTCGACCAGCAACAAGCAGGCATTGATATTGTTAGCGATGGCGAGCAAACAAGGCAGCATTTTGTAACTACATTTATAGAGCACCTAAATGGCGTTGACTTTGAAAAACGTAAA
>NZ_JADYXE010000181.1:0-543 GCF_015864465.1 Pseudoalteromonas sp. SWN29 | reverse complement strand
CTACGGCGCCGCGATGAGTTACCAGCGCAAATTCGTGGCGCCCTACAAGGTGCCCGGCGTCACCTCCGCAACCCTGAATATCGGCATTGCCGCCCTCATCTACCTACTGCTGACACCGCTCGTCGCAACCGGCCCGGTGAACCTCACCCTCCCCGTGGTGGCCAGCCTCCTCGCGCTCGGGGTGCTCGGCACCGGCATGGCCTACGTCTGGAACTACCGGGTGCTCGCCGAATGGGGACCGACCCGCACCTCGACCGTCACCTACATCACGCCCGTGATCGGCGTCATCCTCGGCTTCGTCATCCTCAAAGAAACGATGTCGTGGCATGAGCCCGTCGGCGCCGTGATCGTGCTGGTCGGAGTGCTGTTGGCGCAGGGGCGGATCGCGCTGCCCGGGGCACGAGCTGGCGCGGTATAGAGCGCGGGGAAGGCGGGCGGCCGCGCATAAAGCTTTCCTATGAATCCGGTAGGCAAGGGCTGTTTCAGCGCGGTCTGGCAGTGGGGGTCTGGGAAACTTGAGCCGTGTCTTCCCCCTATCTCGTG
>NZ_JADYXE010000180.1:0-544 GCF_015864465.1 Pseudoalteromonas sp. SWN29 | reverse complement strand
AGCTTAGGGAATGCTTCTTCGTACTGTCGCCATTCGCTTCCTAGTGTTTTTTTCCAATCTGTATTGGCTTTAATGCCGTAGCCATAACAAATATGCACGGCGGTTTCGCATTTAAGCCCTTCAATTGCGCGCTCTAAACAGGCGATTCCCCAATCGTTTACTTCATCAAAAAATACATTAAACGCGGGCTCATCAAATTGGATGATATCAACGCCTGCGGCTTCTAACTCTTTAGCTTCTTGATTAAGAATTATGGCAAATTCCCACGCTAGTTTTTCACGGCTTTTATAATGATCGTCATAAAGCGTGTCGATCATGGTCATTGGGCCTGGCAATGCCCATTTTATTGGTTGTTTGGTTTGCTTGCGTAAAAATTTAGCGTCTTCGACAAACACAGGTTTTTGACGGCTAACAGGGCCCACAACGGTGGGTACGCTTGCATCGTACCGGTCACGAATTTTTACTGTTTTACGTTTTTCAAAGTCAACGCCATTTAGGTGCTCTATAAATGTAGTTACAAAATGCTGCCTTGTTTGCTCGCCAT
>NZ_JADYXE010000179.1:0-556 GCF_015864465.1 Pseudoalteromonas sp. SWN29 | reverse complement strand
GTATATGGGTGCATTTTTCTTAGTTATAAGAATGTCTTGTGCAAGTGAACATTCGTGAAGAAGTATGCGCATAAGCTTGCTCTAAATTTACATTGATGTTTGTGTTTATTGGAGGAGGTTGCATGCCGTTGTTGTTTTGAAAGTAGCATTTCTTGGTGAAACTAACTTCCCAAAATGTTTGTCTTTTTAGGAAATGGCCCCAAGGAAGCTTGCCTCAAAGAGATCCAGGAAGGATAAAGCGGCCGAAGGAACTAGTTCCGCTCCCGAGTATGACAGTCACCGCTTTAGGAGCGCTGTACACCAGCAGCGCTTCGAGGCCATCAAGGGATGGTCGTTTCTCCGGGAGCGACGCGTCCAGCTCAGGGACGACGAGTACACAGATTTTCAGGAAGAGATAGCTCGCCGGCATTGGACGTCGCTGGTCACTCCCATGGCCAAGTTTGACCCAGATGTAGTCCTAGAGTTTTATGCCAATGCTTGGCCCACAGAGGAGGGCGTGCGGGACATGAGATCCTGGGTAAGGGGCCAGCGGATTCCTTTTGATGAAGACACCCTT
>NZ_JADYXE010000178.1:0-556 GCF_015864465.1 Pseudoalteromonas sp. SWN29 | reverse complement strand
ATTTTATCCACATAGTCAGATTTTATCAAATCTTATCAAGTACGCTTTTCACGGCATCCTCTATGGTTTGCGTGTCATTCACAACATTGCTCACGTTGACTTCTTCTGCCTTGTCGATGCCAATATCCTTACCTACGAATCCGGCGTTGATGAGGTTGGACGCAGCAAGCTGATATTTCTGTTCAATGATTACCGAGTCGATGAACTCCATTACCTCAGAGAATCCAGGCGACGCGCGCCAGCTTTGGATCGCACCGGAGGTAACGCCGCAATAAAGCTGGAAGCCGTTGAGCGTGAACACTCGCGGCTTGTGCACTAGGTTCTCAGTGACAACGCCCTGGAAGCTCGCCGTTTCGATTGCCTTGATTGCCTGGTCCTCGGCCCATGAGAAATATTTAACCGCAAGGTTGAATACAGTCTCAGGCGTCATTGGGTGACGATGATTCAGGTTTGCAATGTCGCCATACTTTTTATTGTATAGCTCTTTGAAGTTACCAATTCGAACCCTCTCGTTCGCGTGACTGGTGAAATTTTCGTCTTTCATAGTTGTTTCCCC
>NZ_JADYXE010000177.1:0-558 GCF_015864465.1 Pseudoalteromonas sp. SWN29 | reverse complement strand
CCGCTACCATAGCGTCCAGAAGTATTGACTTCTTGCTTTTCAGCTTAGGTTCAGACTTGTTGATTTCATTGATTTGACTCACTGTGTTATCTCGGTTTGCAATACGCTTCCCTAAGATGACACTGTAGTCACGTTGATAGTTCTCAGTGAGACCTTGAGACTCTCGAAGGAAGTCACCCTCAGTAACGCGAGATACACGTTCCATAGAGTTACCTTCAAGCATTCCCTCACCGATAGCCGCTCTGATTGTCCCCATGTTCCGCACTCGGTTCATGTTGGCTTGTGTTAAGTCTTGGACAGTCGAGTCAAGGAGGTCACGAGATTCTAACTTTAGGTTAGCATCGTTGTAGTTCATCTCCTTAATCATCTGCCAGCTTTGTCGTCTGCCTTGGTCAATCTGTGCGGCCTTTGCTTGTTCACCCTGCATACCTCCCATAATCATGGAAGCGCCTTGCATAGCGATAGGGATTGCAGCCACCCAGCACATAGTTAACCTCCTATTGTGAATAGTTGGAATTGATTACTGTCACCAGTAAACTCATTGTGGAATACCGCACC